>JBDTMS010000015.1:0-15673 GCA_039934195.1 Betaproteobacteria bacterium | reverse complement strand
TCCCGCATCGCGAGGGAGAACATTTTCCGGACCGCGCGCCGTCGCATCGCGTCGCGCGCCTTGTTGAGCGCGATGCGCGCGATCCACGCGCGAAACGGTCGCGCCAGATCGTAGCGATCGAGTGCGCCGAAGGCAGCGATGAACGCTTCTTGGGTGACGTCTAAAGCCTCTTCAGTGTCTCCGGTTGCGCCGCGCGCGAGCCGATAAATGCTGTCGCGATGCCGTTCGGTCAGTGCGCGGTAGGCCGCCTGCCCGCCACCGCGTGCGAGCGCGACCAGTTCGGCGTCGCTGGCTTCGCCAAGCGCAAGGCTCACCGCGCGTCGGCGGTCAGCGCCTTGACCACCGCCACGTCGAACCGCGCAGTCTGTTCGGGCCGGAGAATCGAGCGCATCGCGAAGACATGCTCGAGCGTCACTTTTTGCAGTTCGCCCATCGCCATGTGCGACGCATCGACGGCTGCCCTCACGCGCGGGCCATAGCCATGTTCGGTTTCGATCGCGACGGCGAGTTTGGCATTGTCGGCACGCAGTTCGAGTTCGATCGCTCGCCGGCGCATTCCGAAATCTGTTTCGATTTTGTCGAGGTGCGCCTTCTGAGCGGCATTGAGGTCGAAGTCTTCATGCATCAGCGCGTGCAACTCGGCACCGGTATGCGACGGCGCGGGCAACAGCGCGCGCCCGGCGAATACCCCAGCCATCGCTGCCGCAAAGGCAATGACTGCGAGCAGCAATGTCCGGCGCAGGCCGCTCATCTCAATTCGCCAGCAGCGCAGACGGCGCGAACGGGGTTAGCGCGCCGAGCGGCAGTGCCGTCGAAGCCTCGACGGGCTTTGCGGGCAAGGCACTCGCCGAAACACCCAGAATGAGCGCCGCGACGGCCGCGACGGCGCTGCTCTTGCGAGTCTCGGACACGCGCGCCCGCGCGACTGCCGCGAGCGCCGCGCCGTCAAGCGCTCCCAGCTGATCGGGCAACGGCGTTACGTGCAGTCTTGCCAAAAGAGCGTCAATTTCCATCACAAGTCCTCCGCCACCTCCTATACGCTTGCCGTGCGGATGTCCCTCAAACATCGCGACATCGACTGAGGGTTTGCGAAGCGGGCTGCGTAATAGCGATAACAGTCATGGAGATTTCGATGCGCAAACTGCCCTTGCTCGCTGCCGCTCTCTGCGCGCTTGCCTTTGCCGGTGTCGCGGAAGCGCACACCAGAGTCGTCACATCGGCACCCGCCGCCAATGCGACCGTCCCGTCGATGAGGACGATCAGCATTAGCTTCAACGAACGGACCGTTCCGGCCTTTTCCGGAGCGGAAGTCGTGATGACCGCCATGCCCGGCATGGTGTCGCACAGTCGGATGAAGCTGAACGGGATGACGACGAGCTGGAGCGCCGACGGCAAGACGCTAACGCTGACTGCGGGCCGACCGTTTCCCAAGGGAACGTATCAGGTGACATGGCACGCGGCGGGCACCGATACCCATCGGATGCAGGGCAGCTACACCTTCACAGTGAAATAAGCCTGTGACCGATTGGGCAACGATCGGCGTCCGGTTCGCACTTTACGCCGACGTGATGTTGTTGTTCGGCGTGCCCCTATTCTGGCTCTATGCGCCGGACGGGCGCGACAGCATCGGCGCGCGCCGGGGCCTTCTTTCTGCACTGGCGCTGACGGGTATCGGGCTCTCTTTGCTGTCGATCGCGATCATGACAGCGGCGATGGCAGGGGTTGCGCTCGCCGAAGTCGATCCGGACGCAATCCGCATGATGGTCACCGATACACCGATGGGGCATGCATGGGTCGTTCGCCTTGCCGCGCTGGCCGCGTTCCTGGGGCTAATACTACTCCGTCCCCGTGCGATTGTCGGCATTGCGGTGCTCGGCGGCATCGCGCTCGCCTCGCTGGCGTGGACGGGTCATGGCGCTGCGGGCGAAGGGAGCGCGGGGACGATCCAGCTCGTTGCCGATGTCGCGCACCTCCTCGCGGCAGCGGCATGGATCGGCGCGCTCATAGGTCTGGGCGCGATGGTTTTCGCAGGCGACGATCCACAAAAGGCGCACCGCGCACTCGACAGCTTCTCGCGCGCCGGAAGTCTCATCGTTGGACTCGTGATCGCCAGCGGCCTCGTTAATTCACTGTATCTCGTCGGTGTACAGCACCTCGTCGACTTGCCCGCGACGCCTTACGGGCGGTTGCTGATCGTGAAGCTCCTGCTGTTCGCAGGAATGCTCGGCCTCGCCGCCCTCAATCGCTTCCGCCTCACCCCGGCGCTCGCTGCCGACGAACCACCATCGTTCGGCGTGCTTCGCCTGAGCCTGACGCTCGAAGCAGGAGCCGCCACCGCCATCCTGGCGTTGGTCGCGTGGCTCGGTACGCTCGAGCCACCGATGTCGATGTAGGACGACCGAGCGCATCGTGATGGTAGCGCTCAATTTACTTTTGAGTACGGCGCCGCAAATACAGCGCCTCTCCCGCAAATACGCCCGCGATCCCCAGAGCGGCATAGCCGACGACCGCAGGATCTGATTCGAGCTTCGCGGTCGTAAACGCCACCAGGACGATCGCGTCCGCAGCAAGCGCGCCCAGCAGGATTGAACCCTTTGCGCCAATTTCTTTGCGCAGACTGCGGAACACGCCCCAGTGGGTCAGCATGTCCATGATCAGATAGAAGAACGCGCCGAGGGAGGCGATCCGGGAAAGGTCGAACAGCACTGCCAGCGCGCCCGCAACGACCACGGTGTAGACGAGCATGTGACTGCGGATGCCCCCGCTCATGCCAAAATGACTGTGCGGGATCATCTTCATTTCGGTCAGCATGGCAAGCATTCGCGAAACCGCAAACACGCTGGCGATGACGCCGGAAGCGGTCGCCGCCAAGGCAATCGCTATCGTAAAGTAAAAGCCCGCTCTACCGAGCGCCGGTTCGGCTGCGGCGGAAAGCGAGTAATCGCGCGCAGCGGCAATCTCACCAATCGTCAGGCTCGAACCCACCGCGATGGCCACCAGCAGGTAGGTGACCGTGCAAATCGCGATCGAGATCATGATCGTGCGGCCGACGTTGCGGTTTGGATCGACTATATCTGCGCCGCTATTGGTGATCGTGGTGAAGCCCTTGAAGGCCAGAATTGAGAACGCGACCGAAGCGACGAAGGCCATCGGGCTGGCAGGCCCAGTGGATTCGGCGAAGGCTCCCGCACCGATCCCGCTGGCCCAGATTGCCGCGATCGCGAACAGCGCGATACCGCCGATCTTTATTGCCGACATGACGAGCGAAAAAAGGCTGACCGAGCGATTGCCGGAGGCATTTACCAGATAGGCTAACAGGATCACCGCGAGCGCGACGATCGGCAGGAGCAGTGTGTTTTGTTCCTGCCCGAACGGACGCAGCGCATAGGTGGCAAAGGTTCGGGCAACCAGACTTTCGCTGATGACCATTGAAAGGGCCATCAGCAGCGAAGCCGACGCGGCAATGATGCCAGGGCCATAAGCCTTCTGGAGGATCATCGCGATCCCGCCCGAAGACGGCCAGGCGTTCGACATCTTGATATAGCTATAGGCAGCCAGCGACGTGACCAGCGCCCCCGCAACAAAGGAGAGCGGGAATAGCGGACCAGCCAGTTCCGCGATCTGCCCGGTCAAGGCGAATATTCCCGCGCCGATCATGACGCCGGTGCCCATCGCGACTGCGCCGCTCAGGCTGATCGAGTTCTTCTGTTCGCCTTTGTTGCTGTCGCTGGGTTGCGCGTCTGCCTCTTTTCCATGGCGCTCATTCACGGCCTTGCTGCCCCAAGGTGCGATAATGGACCGCGCTATCGACGAAATCGGTCATGTGACCGGCAGCCTGAACGGTGAGAGGATGCTGGGTAAAACCCGGTCGTGGGGAGATATAATCGGCCATCTCGCGCGCAACCTGGAGCTGTCGATCCGATCCTTCCGCCAAAACAGCAATCATCAGGTTCTCAAGCGCGATGACCCTGATACGGAGTTGGACCAGCTCAGTGTTGGTCAGGTCGGGAATATCTTCGAGGGTCTCGCACGACATGGACGCCAGTGCGCCGCCTTCGTTGTCCCATCTCGACAGTGCGCGTCGGCGACGTTCGGCAGCATCAAGTTGCGGATCGGAATTTGGCATCTGAATTTCCCAGTAGCGTCACTTGGATAGCGGCTGGCGCGCATAACGACGCACACCAGCAGAACCTGCCCGTAACGATAATCAATTTTGCAACCGGACGGTGTTCAATCGAAGCGCATTGGCGACCACGGTAAGCGATGAAAGTGCCATCGCGGCACCCGCGAACATCGGAGACATAAGCAGCCCTGTTATCGGATACAGCACGCCCGCCGCGATCGGCACGCCGATGCCGTTGAAGACGAACGAGAAGAACAGATTCTGGCGGATGTTGGCCATTGTCGCCTTGGCCAGCTTGCGCGCGCGGACCACGGCGGCAAGGTCGCCCTTGGTCAGCGTGATGCCCGCGCTTTCGATGGCAACGTCGGTGCCTGTGCCCATGGCCAGCCCGACATCCGCGGCAGCGAGCGCGGGCGCATCGTTGATACCGTCGCCTGCCATTGCAACTTTAGCACCCTCTGCTTTCAGTTCGCCAACGATACGTGCCTTGTCTTCGGGCTTGAGATCGGCCTGAACGCCGTCAAGTCCGCCCACCGCATCGGCGACGATCTGCGCGGTCGTCGGATTGTCGCCCGTCAGCATGATGACGCGCAGGCCCTCTTTGCGCAGGGCAATTATCGAGTCCTTGGCGTTTGCCCGGATCGGGTCGGCGACCGCGATGAACCCGGCTAGAGCAGCATCGACCGCAACGAGCATAACGCCCGCACCTTCGCGGCGTTTGGCTTCCGACGCCTCGAACAATGGTTGTGGATCGACACCGATGCTCTGCATCTGCGCCGCATTGCCGACGACGACCGTGCGGCCATCGACCTTCGCGCTGATCCCGGCGCCAACCTGCACCTCGAACCCTTCGGGCTCAGCAAGTGTCAGGTTGCGGTCTTTGGCTGCGGTCACGATGGCATGGGCAAGAGGATGTTCGGATCTCGCCTCCACCGATGCAACGAAGCGAAGCAAGTCGTCGTCCGCCAGTTTGCCAATAGTCTGAATACCGACGAGCTTCGGCTTCCCTTCGGTCAGCGTGCCAGTCTTGTCGATCAACAGCGTATCGACGCGCTCGAACCCCTGCAGCGCCTCAGCGCTCTTCACGAGCACTCCGGCCTGCGCGCCTCGCCCGGTGCCGACCATGATCGACATCGGCGTCGCCAGCCCGAGCGCACATGGGCAGGCAATGATAAGGACCGCGATAGCATTGAGCAGAGCGTGACCAATGCGCGGTTCGGGGCCGACAAGGCTCCAGACGATGAACGTCGCGATAGCGATCAGAATGACGAGCGGAACGAACCAGCCCGATATCCGGTCGGCAACAGCCTGAATCGGCGCACGGCTGCGCTGCGCTTCGGCGACCATCTTGACGATCCGCGCCAGCATCGTGTCGCTGCCGACGGCTTGCGCCTCCATGACGAGGCTGCCGGTGCCGTTGACCGTGCCTCCGGTAAGCGCGCTAGCCGGTTCCTTTGCAACGGGCAGCGGTTCGCCGGTCAGCATCGATTCATCGACCGAGGACTTGCCTTCAACGACGACACCATCGACCGGAACGGCTTCGCCGGGACGAACCCGCAGACGGTCGCCTGCAACCACATCCGCAAGCGGAACTTCGGTTTCGGTGCCATCCGCCGCAATGCGCCGTGCTGTTTTCGGTGCAAGATTCAGTAATGCGCGGATAGCCTTGCCGGTCGCGGCACGCGCGCGCAATTCCAAGACCTGACCCAGCAGCACCAGCGCGACCACGACCCCTGCGGCTTCGTAGTAGACCGGAACCATGCCGTGCATTTTGAACGTGTCCGGGAATAGACCAGGCGCAAGCGTTGCGACCAGACTATAGAGGAATGCTGCGCCGACACCGATCGAGATCAACGTAAACATGTTGAGGTGTCGCGTTTTGACCGACGTCCAGCCGCGCGCGAAGAATGGCGCGCCCGCCCACAGCACGATTGGCGCGGCGAGCGCGAGCTGAATCCAAGGCGAAATTGTCGGGCTGACCAGATGCAGCCCGAGCAGATCGGTTACCATCGTCAGGATGAGGAGCGGCACCGCGAGGACTGCCGATACCCAGAAGCGCCGCGTAAAATCGATCAGCTCCGGGTTTGGCGCATCGTCGAGCGATGGCGCTTCGGGCTCAAGCGCCATCCCGCAAATCGGGCAGCTACCCGGACCCTGTCGACGGATCTGCGGGTGCATCGGGCAGGTCCAAATTGCACCCGCAGCAACGGGAGCGACGGGACGCGGCTCGTCCGCCAGATAATGCGCCGGATCGGCGACAAACTTGGTGCGGCACCCTGCCGAACAGAAATGATACTCCTGCCCGTCATGCGAGGCGTGATGCGCTGTCTTCACGGGATCGACCGTCATCCCGCACACCGGATCGCGAGCGCCAGCGTCGCTGTCGACGGCCTTCGACCCTGAGCAGCCGCAACACCCCTCAGTCGAAGCAGTCGGCACTTCAGGTTCGGCTACGGCAAGGGGGATCGCCATTACAAATTCTCCAGTAAGCAGGCAGGGATTACGCGGTGCGCGGGCCGAGCAGATTGTAGAAGAGCGCGATTGCCGCTCCGCCGATACCACCGAACACCGCGGCGCTGATCGCGCCGATAAAAAGCGCCGTGACCGAAAGGACGGGTGCAAGCGTGAAGAGTGCAATGAAGGCATGGCTGCCGACGAAGCCGAGAGCGCCTGCGGCCTAGCAAATTATGAAGAGCGGCGCAGTCGATAGGGCGCCCGTCATAGCCAGCCGCTTGACGCTGAGCCTATTGCCGCGAATGATCGGTGTGAGGTCGGTCATAAGAACTCCTGTTTTCAGCCGCCCCAATGCCTATATTATACCCCCAAGGGGTATATGCAACCCCGACGTAATGGAAGGCCGACATGCGAGGATACACCGGAAACAAGGATGCGCTCGGTAAACGGCTCGCACGGATCGAGGGTCAGATCAGAGGCGTCGCGGGCATGATTGCGGATGACCGCTATTGCATCGATGTCGTCACGCAGGTCCAGGCCGCTCGCGCGGCGTTATCGAAGGTGGAAGCCGAGCTGTTGCGCGGCCATGTCAGCCATTGCCTCGACGAAGCCGCCGCCAGCGGCGACCCGGAAACGCGGGCGATCAAACTTGAGGAACTGATGCGCGTCTTCCCGCGCATGGCGAAGGACTAGGCCGTATTGAGAAATGGGATTCCCAAGCGGGTTTAGTTCCGATTCAAGGCTGCTCTTATTCAAGGCTGCTCTTATTCAAGGCTGCTCTTTGGGAGTAGTCATGGGTCGTGGGCACTGAGCTTCACAACTGACAAAGGTAAAGGCGACAACGGTGGCAGCGCGGGCGTCAAGGTTGCGCGCGCCGATGCGCCGCCGCTGATAATTGAGGGTTCGCCCGACTACCTGCCGCCCTCCAGCTACGCGACGGCACGCGTCATCGTCGGGGTCGCGCTGGGTACGACAGTTGTCGAAAACCAGTTTGTCGTCCCCAGCCTCAAGAACGCCGCCGATCCGCCCATCGCAGATCGGCGGTCTGTCCTGCTCGTCTGACCCGACAGCCTCAAACAAGCATCGGCAGCAGCGTTGCCAGCGCGATCTTCGCATAGCTCGTGAAGGCGTCGGCAACGCCATGCGGCAGAACCACGATCCGATCGTGCGCCACTGCCCCGAGTCCGCGGGTTCGGAATCTTCGCACGGTTCGCAAACGGCGCGCGCCTCATCCCGGTTCGGCGGGAGCCTGCAGCGCCTGTTCGATGGCGCGGGTCAAAGCCTTGGCGGTGTAGGGTTTCTGCAGCACGATCGCGTCCGGGTTGTGCGCGAGCACGCGGAAGCAATCGCCGGTCGCGAAGATGTGCGGGACGAACCGCGTTTCGAGGATTTCGGTGACGGCGTCGATCCCGTTACCCTCGCGTAGGCCTTCGTCGACGATCAACAGGTCGGGCGAGTGATCAATGGCCGCCGCAACAGTTGCGGCCTGATCGGCCACGACCGCACAAACCTCGTGCCCCATCGTGACGAGCAGTTCCTGCAGGAACATCGCGATCATGAAATCGTCTTCGGCGATCAAGATGCGGATGACGGTCATGGCAGTGCCTTAACGAATTGCAGCGCTCAGTGGCTAGGTTCGGAATTTACGCAGACGTACCCGAGGCTCCTCGCCAATATGATCGTGCTGGGTTCGCGTGCTGCCCGTGCTAACAGCAACCCATGGCCGCCTTGATCAGCGGGCCGGACTCGCCAGTCCCGCCCCTCGACGAGCAAACCGGCGGGTCTGAACCCCCTTCGGTTGGAGGCGCTGCGGTGCCTGCAGCCAAGGCGAACTTTCCGATCGTGGCGGTGGGCGCATCAGCTGGCGGACTCGATGCCATCACCAAACTGATCGATGCCCTGCCGAAATCGCCCGGGATGGCCTTCATCCTGGTCCAGCACCTCGACCCGACGCACAAGAGCCTGATGGCGGAGCTGCTGGCCAAGCACACTCCGATGCCCGTTGTCGAGGCAACCGATGGCACCGCGATCAAAGCCGATCATGTCTACACTATTCCCTCGGGGACGTATTTGTCGGTATCCGGCGACGCGCTCAAGGTGTCCGACCCCGGAGCGCCGCGAGGTTCGCGCAAGCCGTTCGACTTCCTGTTGAAATCCCTCGCGCGGGGTACGGAGCATCCGATTGTCGCGATCGTTCTGTCCGGTTTCGATGGAGACGGCAGCGACGGCTTGCTGAGCATCAGGGATCGCGGCGCACTTGTCATCGCGCAGGATCCGGCGGAAGCCGAACATAATTCCATGCCGACCAGCGCGATCAATACCGGCCTGGTCGATGCGACATTGCGGATTACTCAAATGCCGGCGGCGCTTGCGAACTTCGTCAAGGCCAATGCCGATACGGCCAACCCCAGCCCCCCCGGCCTGAACGATATTATTGAGCAACTCCGCAAGGAAACGCCGCACGATTTTCGGCTCTACAAGCCCGGCACGCTGCAACGACGCATCGAAAGGCGCATGGGGCTATCCAGGATCGGGCTCGATACGATGCCGAAATATTTGGCGTTGTTGCGCAAGGATGCGGGCGAGCGCGATCTGCTCGCGGCGGATTTGTTGATCAATGTCACCGCTTTCTTCCGCGATCCCAAAACATTTTCCTTGCTGGCCAGCAAAGTGATCCCCGATCTGGTAAAGCGCCATGATAAAGAACAGCCGCTGCGCGTGTGGGTCGTGGGATGCAGTACAGGCGAGGAAGCCTATTCGATCACGATTCTGTTTCTGGAAGCGATCGCGGCTTCCAAGCGCCCGATCAAGCTTCAGGTGTTTGCCTCCGATGTCGATGCGGACGCCGTCGCGACGGCGCGCAACGGGGTCTATCCCGCCAGTATCGCAGTCGACATCACACCGGCGCGGTTGAAGCGATTCTTCGTGAAGGACGACCAAGAATACCGCGTGAATGATGATTTACGCGCGGTGATCGTCTTTACCGTGCAGGACGTTCTGACCGATCCGCCTTTTTCGCGGCTCGATATGATCTCGTGCCGCAACCTGCTGATTTACCTGACACCGCGCGCGCAGGCCAAAGTGATCGCGTTGTTCCATTTTGCTCTGCGTAACTGCGGCATGCTGCTGCTCGGCAGCGCAGAATCGATCGGCAACACGGCGGGGCGCTTTGAAACCGTCGCCAAGGCCGAGCGGCTCTATCGGCAAGTCGGGCAGGGTCGATTGAGTCTATCGGATTTCGATGTCGAGGCAGCAACGGACAAGGCCACGCAGGCGCGCTCTGCGCCCGATCAAGCGCAATTGCGCGCGTCGGGCATTGCCGATTTGACCAGACGGATCGTGATCGAGACGCATGCGCCAGCCGCCGTGCTGATCGATCGTGCGGGCAAGTGTCTGTATTCGCTCGGGCCGACCGACCGATACCTCCGAGTTGCCTCGGGCTATCCGTCGCATGATTTACTTGAAATGGCGACGCCCGCACTGCGGGCGAAGCTGCGCTCAGCAATCGGCCAGGTGAACAAAGGCAAGTCGCGCATCGTGATCGGTCACAGCCGGATCGGGACAACCGCGTTCAGCATCGATGTTCAGGCGGTCACGCACGACGGCGAGGATTTGCTGTTGGTCGCGTTCGTCGACGATCCGGCGCGCGCGCACAAAGGCAAGCCCCAAGGTCCAGCCACGAACGCCCGCGTCGGCGACCTGGAACACGAACTCGCAATAACCCGCGACGAATTGCGCATCGCGCTCGAAGGTCTTGAAACCTCGAATCAAGAGCAAAAGGCGATCAACGAAGAGGCCTTGTCGGTCAACGAGGAATACCAGTCGACCAATGAGGAACTGCTGACCTCGAAGGAGGAACTCCAGTCGCTCAACGAAGAGCTGTCAGCGCTCAACAGCCAGCTGCAAGAGTCGCTTGAGCGCCAACGCTCCACCTCGGACGATCTCCAGAACGTGCTCTACAGCACCGATGTCGCAACCCTGTTTCTCGATCGCGAGCTCAAGATCCGGTTCTTCACCCCTGCAACTCGTGCCTTGTTCAATGTAATCCCGGGTGATGTCGGACGTCCGCTCACCGATTTACATTCACTGTCTGCCGATAACCACTTGGCTAGTGATGCCCAGGCAGTGCTCAAGGGGTCGGACCCGATTGAACGAGAGATCGAGGTGCCCGGAGGGCATTGGTTCCTACGCCAGATCCTGCCGTATCTTTCGCACGACCGCAAAATCGAAGGCGTGGTCATCACCTTCACCGATATTACCGAACGCAAGCACACCGCTCAGGCACTGCAGGAAACCAAACGCGAGGCCGAACTCGCCAACATCGCCAAGTCGCGCTTTCTGGCAGCGGCCAGCCACGATTTGCGCCAACCGCTGCAGGCGCTCACGTTGGTGCAGGCCTTACTGGCACAGATGGTCGAGGGCGAAAAGGCTCCGGTGCTGGTCGAACGGCTCGGACAGACGCTCGACGCGATGTCCGGCATGCTCAACGTCCTGCTCGACATCAACCAGGTCGAGGCCGGGGTCATCCAGCCGCATCCGGTCGATTTCGCGATCGACGCGATCTTCAATCGTCTGCGCGACGAGTTTGCGTATCAGGCGCAGGCCCAGCGGCTCGATTTGCGTGTTCGTCCCTGCACGGCCAAAATTCACAGCGACCCGCGATTGCTTGAACAGATGATCCGCAACCTGCTCTCCAATGCAATGAAATATACCAAGACTGGGCGAATATTGCTAGGCTGTCGCGCTGTAGACGGGCAAGTCAGCTTGGAGGTCTGGGATACCGGGATCGGCATCGCCGAGACCGAGCTCCACGCAATATTCGACGAATTCCACCAGATCGACAACGCCGCCCGCGAGCGGAGCAAGGGTCTGGGGCTGGGTCTGTCGATCGTGCAGCGGCTTGGCGCGCTGCTCGATCACGATATCGGGGTGCGCTCGCAGCTGGGCAAGGGTTCGGTATTTTCGATCCGGGTTCCCCGTGCTGCCAGCGTACCTCCCCAAGTGGCGCCGACGTCTTTAGGCAATTCTGCCGCAAAAGCTGCGGTAAGAGGCAAGATCATCGTCGTCGAGGACGACCCCGAGGTGCGCGACCTGCTCGAAGCGCTGCTGACCACGGCAGGGCACCACGTGCGCAAGGCCGATGCAGGCGGAGCCGCCATCGGCCTGGTCGCCAAGGGCGCGATCCGGCCCGATCTCGTCCTGGCCGACTACAACCTGCCCGGAGCGATGGACGGGCTGTCGGTGATTGCGGGCATCCGCGATGTGTTCAACCTTCCCCTGCCCGGAATCGTTCTGACCGGCGATATTTCGCAGGCAACGCAGGCGCGGATCGCTGCGAGCGACTGCCTGCAACTGGCCAAGCCGGTCAAATCGGGTGAGCTGCTCACGGCGATCGAGCGAATTCTGGCAGCGCAGGTTCCAGCGGGCCCGGTGGAACCGGTTACGTCGGCGGATGCCGGCGACGCGGTAATCTTCGTCGTCGATGACAACAGCGACGTGCGCAGCTCGATCCGCGACGTCCTTGCAGAGGAAGGGCATCAGGTTCAGCCGTTTGCCGACGCGGAGGCCTTTCTCGCGGACTACCGGCCGGGCGGCGAAGGATGTCTCCTGCTCGATGTCCACCTGCCGGGGATGGCCGGTATCGAATTGCTCGCACGGTTGCGCAATCTGGATGACCCGATACCCACAATCATGATGACCGGTAGCAGCGATGTCGGCATGGCGGTCGAGGCCATGAAGGCAGGGGCTTGCGATTTCATCGAAAAACCGGTCGGGCGGGCTGCTCTGCTCGCGAGTGTCCAGCGCGCGATTACGCAGTCGCATGACAACGGTATAGTTCAAGCACTTCACGAAACCGCAGCGGGCCATGTCGCCGAACTGACCCCGCGCCAGCACCAGATCATGGACCTCGTGCTCGCCGGGCATCCGAGCAAGAACATCGCCGCCGACCTCGGCATCAGCCAGCGCACCGTCGAAAATCACCGCGCCTCGGTCATGCACAAGATGGCCGCCAAATCGCTTCCGGAGCTGGCCCGCCACGCGCTGGCGGCCGAGCGCAAGGCTCCGTGATCGACTGGTGCTTCGCCGGTTCGACGCAAGGATCGCGCACGGCTGACAACAGCCCCTGATGGACTGGAGCACGCTTCGCGGACTGGTCGCAGCAATCGCAGCGGGACTGCTCATCGGGATCGAACGCGGCTGGCACTTGCGCAACCGCCGCTCGGGGTCGCGTGTGGCGGGAATCAGGACATTCACGCTGCTGGGAGCCGCTGGGGGATTGATTGCGCTGATCGTTGTCACGCTGGGGCCACTTGTCGGGGCAATCCTTCTGGCCGGGTTCGTGGCCATCATCGTGGTCGGCTATACGCGCGCTGGCGCAGGCCATCGCGATGCCACGACCCAGGTCGCAGCGCTCGTCGCATTGTCGCTCGGCGTGATCGCTGGATCGGGCATGGCGGGATTGGCTATAGCGGGAGCGGCGTTGACCACGCTGATCCTTGCGGTGCGCGAACGCTCGCATCGCTTGATCCAACGCCTGAGCCAGCAGGACATCGACGTGCTGACGTACTTCACCGTCATCGCGGGCGGCGTGCTCCCGTTTCTGCCCAATCGCCGCTTTGGCCCGTATGCGGCATGGAACCCGTTCCAGTTGTGGCTGGTGGTCGTCCTGGTCATCGGTTTCTCGTTCGCTGGTTACATCGCCAACCGGCTGATTGGAGAACGCCGCGGAACGCTCGCTACCGCGGTCATCGGTGGTGCCTATTCGTCGACCGCGGTCACCGTTTCGCTGGCTCAACGCCTTCGGGCCGGTGAGCAGGGACCGTACACCGCGGGGATCGCGATCGCTTCGGCAGTGATGTACTGCCGTGTTCTAGTGCTTGTCGCGGCGCTTGCCGCGCCGATCTTCGGGTCGATGCTCAAAGCGATCGGACCGGCACTGGTCTGCGCTTGGTTGATCGGGGGCCTCGCCTGGCGGCGATCCCAAACCTCAGGGGAAGATGGCGGGCGCCAAGTCGCGCGCAACCCGATCGCTCTGGCTCCGGCGCTTGGCTTTCTCGTGGCTGTCGCGGCCGCCGCGCTCCTTGTTCGCTGGGCGCAGGCGAGTTTTGGTGAGAGCGGAGTGGCTTGGTCGCTGTTCATAGCCGGCAGCTTCGATGTCGATGCAGCGATCGTTACCTTGTCGGGCTTGCCCGAGAACGCGATTGCTGCGCCGATGGCGGCGCTGGCCATTGGCGGCACCGTCGCGATCAACATGGCTTTCAAGATCGCCATTGCGGGCGTGACCGCGCGACGCAAGGCGCTTCCGGCGATGGCCGCGCTCGGCGCCAGCCTGGCCGTTCTGTTGGCCACCTTGGCGATGTTGGCAGCGGCGTAGGGAAAACCTCGCAATCCGCACGTCGACATCAAGGCTGAGCAGGTTTCGCAAGCAGTCACCCGATACCGGCGCTGACCGAAAACGTGTGGGGATTGTCCACGCTCCGGCGCAGGCCACAATTGCAAAAAAATGGCCTGCGGGCACCCATAGAATTTCGGCGAGCAAGCACATCAATTCACCGCGGACGAGCACAAGCGTGTGCGGAGCGCGGGCGATCGGGACGATCAAGGCGGCTGTCGCCCAAATCCTGCGTACCCGATTCCTGCCGCATATTTTCATGACCGGCGACGTCTACCGGCTCGGTGTCGATCCAGGAGCCATCGTACTACAGAAGCCCTATGCGCTGGATCAGCTGAAACGTGCTATCGTCCGAGCGATGGCTATCGACGCCCCGTCATGATCGGCTAGCCGTGGCTCCAGCTGCCAGTTCGATGACTTCGGCGGTGATTTCTTCCTGCCGAACCATTCGTTCCTTGCCGCGAAGATCTATCAGCTGTCGCGCGATCTGATCGCGCGCCGCTGCCATCGCTTCCATCCGTGTCTGGTTTTCAGCGGCGAACGCATGAAGCGCGGCGTGGCAAAGTTGGGCATGGAGATAGTCGGCGGTCAGGCCTGCAAGCAGGTCTGCGGGCGCCAAATTGTGTAGCGGAGGGCTCGCCCGCACTGGTATCATGAAATGGGTGAGATCAAGCGGAAGGAGCCCGAGCCGCTGGACCTCGGCGAAGTGCCCCGGTTCCCACTGGCTGAACACCACGTCCAGCTTGACGATTTCGCCATTTGCAATCCGGGCGTAAAGCGCTTCGCTGATCTGATCCGCCAGCTTGGGGATGCCAGCCGACCGCGACGGCATGGCAGCCCGCCATGCGGGCTCAATCCCCCGCTCCAAAAGCATCGATGCGCCGCGCGTCCCGACGAGGAACAGCACGGACCCGGTGATATCTTCGCCGAGCGATGCAAGCACATGTTCGCTGAACGCGCCGGCGAATCCCTGTTCCGCAGTGAACACGATCAGCGCTGGTCGGGACTCTGCCGATGGACCGACGCGGAGGGTCGGCATCAGCGTTAGAGCACGGCTGATCGCAGCGGCGATTGTCGCGGCATAGCTGTCGACCGCCTCAAGCTGCGTCCGTGCCTGCTGCGCGCGCGCGGCGGCGATGCCGCGCATCGCATTGACCACCGCGCCGAGTTGCTCAACGCCTCCGATCCGCGCCCCGATGTCTGCGAGGCGAAGCGTCATGGCGCCGGCTCGGCCGGTGCGGGCATGACACGCCTCACAAAAGTCTCCAGTGCGTCCAAGAGCGCATGCTTGCCATCATCGTCTAGCGTTCCGTGGTCCTGGATCGTCGCCACGGCATCTGCTGCGTCGCGATCGATGACCTCGGCAAGTCCCTTGCGAAAATCGGGGATCGCCATCAGCGGCAGAGCATCGAGCAACCCGCCCTGCACTGCGAGCACGAGCGCGATCTCGTCGGCGAGCCTGAGCGGCGCGTGCTGTGTCTGATCCAGGATTGCGCGGATCCGGCCGCCACGCGTCAGCTGCTGGCGCACGCGCGTGTCGGGCATTCCCCCGAAGCGCGTGAAGCTCTCAAGTTCGAGGAACTGGGCGTAGTCGAGCCGCAGCGTCTGAGCCGCCTCACGCAGCGCGTGCGCCTGGGTCTTGCCGCCGACCCGGCTGACGCTGGTGCCGACATCCACCGCCGGTTTCTGCCCCTGGTAGAACA
>JBDTMS010000014.1:0-15862 GCA_039934195.1 Betaproteobacteria bacterium | reverse complement strand
GCGTCTTCTTTTTCCCACGGCGATGCCTTCATCTCATCGAAGCCGGAGCGCACGACGACGCGCACGTCTTCACCGCCGAGCCGCTTGGACGATCGGCAGCAATCCATCGCCGTGTTGCCGCCGCCGAGCACGACCACGCGCTTGCCGATGCTATCGATGTGGCCGAACGACACGCTCGCCAGCCAGTCGATGCCGATGTGGATGTGCGAGGCTGCTTGTTTGCGTCCGGGAATATCGAGATCGCGTCCGCGCGGCGCCCCGCAGCCGACGAACACGGCGTCATAGCGCTCTTGCAAAAGGCTGTTCAAGCTGTCGATGCGCGCACCTGCACGCAGCTCCGGCCGGAGGCTCAGGATGTAGCCGACTTCTTCGTCGATGACGATCGCCGGCAAGCGAAACTTCGGGATCTGCGTGCGCATCATGCCGCCGGGCAGCTTGTCGGCATCGTAGATCACCACTTCGTATCCGAGCGGCAAGAGATCGCGAGCAACCGTTAGCGACGCGGGCCCGGCGCCGATACAGGCCACGCGCTTACCGTTCTTCTGTGACGGCGATTTCGGCAGCCGATCGCTGATATCGTCCTTGAAATCGGCGGCCACGCGCTTCAAGCGACAGATCGCAACAGGCTGATCTTCGACTCGCCCACGCCTGCAGGCGGGCTCGCATGGACGGTCGCAAGTGCGCCCTAAAATTCCCGGGAATACATTGGAATTCCAATTCACCATGTAAGCATCGCTGTAGTGACCAGCAGCGATGAGGCGGATGTACTCGGGGACAGGGGTATGAGCCGGACAGGCCCACTGGCAGTCGACGACCTTGTGGAAATAGTCGGGTCGCCTGATATCGGTAGGATTCAACGCTTCTCCTAAATCGACCCTCGCTCTTGTTGTTGCACACCGACGCAGCGGGACGAGGGCCTTCAATTGGTGCGCCATAGTAACGCGCTCGGCAGCAGAGGAAAAGCCTGTGATGACCAGACATTGCGTGGCTCTCGCCGGCGACGCGCTGCCTGCATTATGTGCAAAGCTTGATGGCGGGGCGCTCGTCGCACTTGCGTAGTGCGCGAGCCGTCGGCGCGTCCCGCGTAAATCACTAATAATCAATCGCGTAGCCCGAGGTAAGAATTGCGAAAGCCGGGTCTGCATATTGCGGAGCGCTCAGCGTAGCGATGCAGACTATCGTGCGCTCGCCGGGCGAGCGGTTGCGTTAGCGCAACAACGGCGCAACGGACACCGCACGAGCGCGACGCATAACGCCGATTTCATAGCGGGAGCACCAGCAGATGGGCGCGGTTCGCAGGATTCAGGATAACCGGTGGAACATCGGGATTCTCTTATCGCGAAGTGGGCCGACGGAGATTCTGTCGACGCAGCATGTGCACGGTGCGATGCTCGCTATCGAAGAGTTGAACGGCGCCGGAGGCGTGCTCGGACGGCCGATCGAGCCGATCCACTACGACGCGAAGTGCGATCCTGCGCTGTGTCGCCGATATGCCGATCGGTTGCTGACCGAAGATGGCGTCAGCGTGATCGTCGGTTGCTGCACATCGCTCTCTCGCCGCGCAGTGCTCATCGATCGAGCGGCGCAACTGTCAGCGCATCGATACGCGGATTGCTTCGCGCTACGCCGATGCGGGGATCGATCTGCCGATACTCCGATCGCCACCATAGGGTCACCAAAGCAGAGCTGGAAGCGGTGGGCCGCCCGGAATGCGCACAGGACACATCACCGCGGCGCCGTATTTCAGCAGCGTAGAGAGCGAGGAAAATTCGCGCTCCGTCGCTGCGGATCGAAGCCGCTACGGCAAGGGCGCGCCGATCGGCCAGTACGCCGCGTCGGGATACGCAGCGCTGCGCTTGTTTGCCGCAGCGCTCGAAGTCGCCGGCGAAATGGATACACAGCGGATCGCCGAGTGCGCACGCGGTCTCGAAATGGAAGCACCGCAGAGACGCATCATTCTCGACGAGGACAACAATCACACCTGGCTCACATCGCGGGTCGATGAATGGAACGGCGTCGATGGGTTCGACGTCGTCTGGACGGCAGACCAGCCGATTCGTCCCGATGCGTGGCTGGTCGGCTACGGCGGGGTTGAAGGCGTAAGCAATTTGATCTACCAGACAGCAGATAAAACGAACGGTAAGGAGACCTGAACATGTCACTCGATCCGGTCGTCTTGACGATGCGTGCAAAGCATGACGGACAAGTCGTCTTGACGATGCGTGCAAAGCATGACAGATTAGCAGCGCTCGACGGATTTGCGCGGCAGGGCTGCCGTGATCACATCAGGCTATGAAGCCTTCGTTACTGCGCCGGAAGCTTTTCGGTGGGACGAAGGCTTTTTTATTTTGATGTCGGTATCGCGATGGTGCACAGCTCACGCGCAGCGCACGCCTCTAGTGCGCTACAGACAGATGGGCAAAGCCATTGCGCGAAACACAGCACGGATCGCAGCGACTGCAACGCTCCGGTGCAATCTGAACCGCAGTCATCTGAGTGGAGGATAAGGGGTATGAATTCGAAACTGTTGAGACTAGCTGTCGGCACCGCATTTGTCGGTGCATGCGTCGCAAGCTCGGTCGCTATGGCACAAGACGTGATCAAGATCGGCGTTCCGGTGGGATTGAGCGGGGCGAACAGTGTGGTCGCGCCTTCGGTAGTGCAGTCCGCCGAGTTAGCCGTTGAAGAGATCAATGGCAAGGGCGGCATCATGGGCAAGAAGGTCGTCCTGGAAGTTGCTGACGACGGCAGCGGCGCCGCCGGTGCGCAGAAGGCATTCGACTCGCTCATCTTCCAGAAGAAAGTAAACGCACTGATCTCGATGGAGACTAGTGCTGCCCGCAACGCCGGATTACCGATCGTCACGCGCGGCAAGACGCCCTTCATCTACACGTCGTTCTACGGAGGCCGCTCGTGCAATAAATATCTGTACGTAGATGCGTGGGTTCCTGATCAGCAAGTCGCGCCGATCGTCGATTACTTCGCGAAAAACTACAAGGCGAAAACGTTCTTCTTGATCGGCAGTGACTACGCGTTCGGTCGCGGCATGCTGGAATTTACTCGCGGCTATATCGAGAAGACCGGCGGCAAGGTGGTGGGCGAGGAATATCTCCCGATGGATGGATCGGATTGGACCTCGATCCTCAGCAAGCTCAAGGCAGCGAAACCAGATGCGTTGATTACCTCGACCGCGGGCGGCGCACCCAACGTCACGTTGACGAAGCAGCTGCGTGCTTCCGGCGTGAAGATTCCGTACGGCAACCTTGCGGTCGATGAAGGCACGGCCAAGAGCATGGGGGCGGACGCCGAAGGTATTTTCATCTCGGGGTCGTACTTTACCAACATCGATAGTGCCAAGAACAAAGAGTTTCTGGCGGCGATGCAGAAGAAGTTCGGCGCCAATTTGAAAACGCCGAACGACCTGTCGGTGCCGCAATACGAAGGCGTGTACTTGTACAAGCTGGCAGTCGAGAAAGCCGGCACCACCGACGCGGACAAGGTAATCCCGGCGCTGGCGCAGGTTTCGTTCGAAGGTCCACGCGGCAATATCCAGATGAATAAGCAACGCCACGCACCGCTGACAATGTATCTCGGCCAAGTGCAGAAAGACGGCAGCGTCAAGATGCTCGATAAGTTCAAAAACGTCGATCCGGGCGATCAATGTCCTAAGCTGAAGTGAGCTTCAGCTCACTTCAGAGGGACTAGGGGTTAGGGGCTGGGGACTAGGGTGAGAACTTCCATCGCAATGCCAAGATCGGTCGCACGTCAGATAACCGCTTGCTACGCCTCGGGCCTGAACCCCCTAGCCCCCAGTCCCGAGCCCCTAGCCCCTAGCGGAGCGTGCGTCAGCGGAGCGAGCGTCAGCGCGACGCGAAAAAAATGTCCCAATTTCTAGACATCCTCACCACTGCTGCGATTCTTTACGCGGTGGCGGCCGGCTTGTTGATCGTCTTCGGCGTGATGAAGATCATCAACTTTGCGCATGGGGGTTTTCTCACCGTCGGCGGTTACTCGGCGCTCGCGGTTACCAAGCTCGGGATCGATCCGTGGTTTGCGCTGGCGTTTGCCTTCGTGATCGGTTTTGTTTGCGGGATGATCATCGAGCGGCTGGTGGTGCGGCCGCTATATTCACGGCCGCTCGATGCGATTCTCGCGACGTGGGGGCTCGGCATCATCATCGGTCAAGTCATCACGCTGGCGTTCGGACGCGAAGTGCAATTCGTGCAAAGTCCGGTGACCGGCGCAGTGGCTTTGCTCGGTGCATCGTACTCGGAGTACCGGTTGATTCTGGTGGTCATCGCGGTCGTGCTTGCGCTGGCGCTCGGCTTGATTTTGAACGGCACGCGGTTGGGATTGGTTACACGTGCGGTGATCATGAATGAAGATCTCGCGCGCGGTCTCGGCATCAACAGCGGGCTGGTGCGCTTCGCGACATTTTCGCTCGGCGCGGGGTTGGCAAGTCTTGCCGGTGCGCTGATCACACCGTTATCGAGCGTCGATCCGAACATGGGTGTCCCGTGGCTGGTGAACGCGTTCATGCTCGTGATGGTTTCGGGCGTATCGCTCGTCAGTCTGGCCATCGCTTGTCTGGTTCTCGGTGGCGCGCAGGTGCTCGTCAGCACCTACGGCAATCCGATTCTCGGGGGTCTTACCATCGTCGTTCTGGCGGCACTCGTGCTGCGATTGCGCGCACAAGGATTCGCGCGTGAATAGTTGCTTTTGTCGGGCAACCCGCACATTGCGGACATGAGCAACGGCGCCGCAACGCTGCCATCGCAACCGCACCGGCGATCGCGCGCAAATCTGCGCAACCTCGCGATTCTTACTGTGGTCGCGCTGTTGATCGTCGGCGTCGGGCCCTACGTTCTGCCGACCTACATGGTCAACAGCTTGATCCGCGCATTTCTGTATGCCGCGGTCGCGCTCACGGTCGATGTGCTGTGGGGCTACACCGGCATCCTGACGTTTGGCCAGTCCGCCTTCTTCGGCATCGGTGCGTATGCCGCGGGACTTGTGTTTACCCATCTCGGGTTCACACCCGGCTACGCGACGCTCGCCTTCTTCGGCGCAGTCTTCACCGCGATGCTGGCTGCAGCAATCGTCGGCTGGCTTGCGTTCTATCACGGTGCGTCGCCGCTGTACGGATCGGTGATCACGCTGGTGTTGCCAATCGTGGTGAGCCAGATCTTGTACTCGGGCGGAAATTTCACCGGCTCCAGCAGCGGGTTGTCCGGTTTCGAGAGCTTCGACATTTCGATCGAAACCTGGTTTTGGATTGCCGGCGCGTTTCTCGTATTGCTGACTGCCGGCGCGTGGATATTCGTGCGCAGCGACGCCGGCAAAATTTTGATCGCGATCCGCGACAACGAGCAGCGTTGCGAATATCTCGGCATCAACGTATCGCGCGTGAAGATTTTGCTGCTCGTGGTGTGTGCTGCCGTTGCGGGCATTGCAGGCTACGCATTTGCCGGCGTGCAGATGGTGGTCGCACCGGAATACGCCGGCTTCGTGTTCGGCACCGAATTGTTGATCTGGGTCGCGCTCGGTGGCCGCGGAACGTTGATCGGCCCGGTACTCGGCACCTTGGTTCTCGATGTCAGCACATCTTATCTGAGCGGCAATCTGCCGTACGTGTGGAAGCTCATCATCGGCGTCGCGTTCGTCGTGGTGATCGTCGCGCTGCCTGGCGGACTGATGCCGCTGGCGATCTCATCGTGGCGTCGCCTAATGCGCGGAGGCAGAGCGATCGACGCAGAAACTACGGCACTGGTCCCGGCCGAGGAAGAACCATTCGCAGGATTGCAGGGCGGCGGCCAGCACGCGTTGACGTTGAACGAAGTGAGCAAACATTTCGGCAGTCTGAAAGTGCTCGAAGGCATCGCGTTTCAGGCGCAGCGCGGCGAGCTGCTCAGTCTGGTCGGCCCTAATGGCGCCGGTAAAACCACGCTCATGCGCTGCATCGCCGATGGCGATGAACGATCGCGCGGCTCAATCCTGATCAACGATCACGATATCCAGCGACTGCCGCCGTATTCGTGCGTGGCGTTCGGCGTCGGCCGCAAATTTCAAACCGCGAATGTGTTCGACAGCCTGACTGTCGCACAGGCGCTGCGCATCGCGCGCACGCGCCTGAAACGCCCGTCGTTTTGGCAGCGTGCGCCGACGCTGGAGCTGCCGCAAGCCGCGTTGCAGGTGATCGCCGCCACCGGACTCGATCAACATCTCGATCTCGAAGCGCGCCATCTTGCGCACGGTCAAAAGCAGGCGCTCGAGCTCGCGATGGTGCTAGCGCTGGAGCCGAGCGTGTTGCTGCTCGACGAGCCGACTGCGGGATTGACCAAACCCGAGCGCACGCGTATCGGCGGCATCCTGGTCGACCTCGCGACGGCGCATCGCTTGTGTATTTTATTGGTCGAGCACGATCTCGATTTCGTACGCGAGATCAGCTCACGCGTGATCGTCTTGCATCAAGGCAAAATCGTGCTCGATGGTACCGTCAGCGAAGTTGTCGAATCCGAGTTGGTACGAAGCATCTATTCCGGCGCCGTGCTGCCGTCCGCGAGCCCGGCATGAGCGCCAACGCGCTCGAAGTTACCGGTCTTAGCAGCGGCTACGGCGAAGCGCTCGTGGTGCGCGACATCGCGCTGGTGGTGAAGCCCGGCGAGATCTTCAGCCTGCTCGGCAAGAATGGCATGGGCAAGAGCACTTTACTGAAAACTCTGATGGGCTATTTGCCGATCAAGAGCGGCACTGTGCGTGTGTTCGATCGCGACATCACCGGCCAGCCGCCGCATAAGGTCGCGCGCCAGGCCATCGCGTATTCGCCGCAAGAGAAGGCGCTATTTCAGGATCTCACCGTGGAAGATAACCTGCGCCTGGGCTTGCGCGACGATACGCGGTTCGATCCCGGCTTGGAGCGCATCGGCAAAGTGTTCAGTTTTCTGCCGACGCGTCTCAAGCAGCGTGCGGGGACGCTCTCCGGCGGCGAGCAGAAAATGTTGCTGGTCGCGCGCGCGTTGATGTCCGAACCGAAAATCATGCTGATCGATGAAATCAGCGAAGGCTTGCAGCCGTCGGTTATCGATCGGCTTGCCGGTGTGCTGCGCGGCGAGCGCGATCGGGCCGGCACTGCGATTCTGCTGATCGAGCAGAACGTCAAGTTCGCACTGGCGGTGGCCGATCGCTACGCCGTGTTGAAGATGGGCGAGATCATGGATCGCGGCGACGTCGGCGAACCGGACGCCGAGAGCCGCATCGCAGCTCAACTCAGTGTTTAACTTTGCCTTTCTATTCCGTTCGAATTAAGGTTCGCACATGACCTTCTCCATCGTCGCGCATTGCAAACGTACCGGCATGCTGGGCGTTGCAGTCGCAACCGCGGTACCGGCTGTGGGCAGTATGTGTCCGTACGCGAAGTCAGGTGTCGGCGCGGTGTCCACGCAATCGTGGGTCAATCCCTATCTCGCGATCGATGCGCTCAACGCGATGGACGCGGGTGAGTCCGGTCCGAACGCGCTCGACAAGGTGATGCAGAAAGATGCGGGAAGGGACATGCGCCAGATCGGGCTGATCGATGCGCAGGGGCGCAGCGCGGCGTGGTCGGGCGCTGCATGTACCGACTGGTTCGGTCAGATCGTCGAGCCGCACTTCGCCGTGCAAGGCAACATGCTGGTCGGCGAAGCGACCATTACTGCGATGGCAAATGCATTTCGCACGAGCGAAGCGCTAGATCTCGTCGATCGTCTAATGCTCGCGTTGGAAGCCGGCGATGCGACGGGCGGCGACAAGCGCGGTCGACAATCGGCTGCGATCAAAATCCATCACGTCGAAGATTATCCGCTGCTCGATTTGCGCGTCGATGAGCATGCGGATCCGGTGGGCGAATTGCGCCGCGTGCTGACGATCGCAAAGTTGCAGCTGCTGCCGTTCGTGCAAGGCATGCCGCGGCGAGGCGGGCCGGGTGCGACGGCGCCGGATGCGGTCGTCAAGTTGCTCGCGTTGCCACCGCCTGATCGGCCTGGCGGCGGCGGCTCGGCGCCGTGAACAGCGCCGCGTAATCTTTGACTTGCGAGCGTCCCCGCCGAACTTCGGACCTACATCCCGAAGATTACGACGGTCGCGCTGCCGGTGAGCGGAATCGAACCGCCGCTGTTCCCCGAGGCAACCGCGACGTATTGCTTGCCTTTGTTCTCGTAGGTCACTACACCGCCGGCGATCGGACCGCCGGTGTTGAATCGAAAAATAACCGCGCCGGTCTTCGCGTTCATCACCATGAAGTCGCCATTGAGATCGCCGGTGAACAATACGCCGCCCTCGGTTGGTGTGATGGCGGCATACATCGGGGTCGGCGATTTGACGCGCCACTTCATCTTGCCGGTTTTCGAATTGATCGCGTTGGTCCAGCCGCTCCATTTTTCGATCGGGTCGTTGGTACCCCACGCGTTAGATAGACCGGTATAGGGCACTGTTGCCTGCCAAACCGGTTTCTCGCCAAGCTTGAACACCGTGCACCAGTCGATCGCATTGATGTAGAGCAAATTGGTCTGCGGGCTGAACGCGGCGCCATTCCATTGCACGCCTGCAACCGGGCACACGCGCACGCCCGCAGGCGTCAGCGGCACATCTTGATTGAGGGTCGTGGTAACCGGCAGCTTGTACATTAGCTTGCCGTCGGCACGATTGAGAACGTGCAGCACGCCGTCCTTACCCGCAGTCGCCACCATCGACTTGCCGTTTGCGTCGAACAGCGAAACCACCGTCGTGTCGTAGTCGTGATCGTCATTCGGGCGCAGCTGATGCCACCATTTGAGCTTGCCGGTGCGTGCTTCCAGCGCGACCAGCGAGCTGGTAAATAGATTGGCCCCCGGACGCATATCGCTGTGATAGTCCGGTCCGGCATTGCCGACTGGAACGAACAGCGTTTCGGTCGCGCGATCGAATGCATATGCGGTCCACGCAGCGCCGCCGCCGTGCAACGCGGAGCTCGGGATCTCCCAAGTTGCCGCACCGGTCTGGTTGCCGGTCGGGCGCGTGTCGAACTGCCAGATCTTCTCGCCGTCGGCCAGGCGAAACGCCATCACGGCGCCCTGAATTCCCCAGTCGCCGCCCGCATTGCCGACGAACACCATGTCGTTCCAGATCGTCGGTGCGGCACCGACGCCAGCGCCCACGGTTGGATCGGCGATTTGCCGCTGCCACAACATCGCACCGGTCTTCGCATCCAGCGCGTAGAGAAAGCCGTCTTGCGTGCCGCGTACGACGCGTCCGCTGCCGATGGCGACGCCGCTGTTGGTTGCGTTCATCTCGGCGCCTTGCGCGAGGTGCTGATCGCTCCATAGCTTTTTGCAGGTGTACGCATCGATCGCGTACGTGCCCAGATGCGTAGTCGCGTAAAGGATGCCGTCGTAGACCACTAAGCCCGAGTGGAACGTGCCCAATTCGCCGAGCTGAAACATGCATACCGGCCGCAGCCTGGCGGCATTTGCAACGTTGATTTTCTCGAGCTTGGAAAAGCGCTCGGCGCGGTAGCTCTTGTTGTACATCAGCCAATTTTTCGTATCGCCGTCGGCGGCGTCGAGCTCCGCCTGCGTCGGCTTCGATGTACTGGGTTGCTTCACCGGACCGATCAGCTCGCCGAGCTTGACCGGCGGACCCGCGGCCGCGGCGGTGGGCGTGGACGTTTCGGCGAGCGTAAGCACACGATTCATCGGCGTTTCCGGCGTGAGCTTGTCGCCGCCGCCGGGCAAGCCGTTTTGCGCGAGAACGAATGCAACGACGTCTGCGTAGTCCTGCGGCTGCAGCGAATCGGGATTGCCGAGCGGCATTTGCTTATGAACGTAGGTGTAGAAATCGCTCAGCGGCTTGCCGTTCCATTGCAGGCTGAACGTGCGTCCTTTCAGCGCCGGGGCGCCGGTACCTTCGAGTTGCGCGCCGTGACACGTCGAACACTTGGCGCCGTATTGCAAGCGGCCGCTCTGCACCTGATCGTCGCTGTACCAACCGGTGCCGTCCGCCGCGGCGTCGCCGGCCACTAGCAGCGAGAGTGTCGCGAAAAAAATCGCGGCGATACGATGCGTACCGACGATCGAACAGGCTGCGCGTTTCACGAGACCTCCTAACATGGAAAGATTCAGTGTACTGCGTGCAGCGCGATCGCTTTCTCCTACTGCGTCAGTACCAGCCGCGCGCCGTGTCGGCACCCAGCATTTCGTCGTACACATCGATGCGCCGATCGCGCAGCACCTGATTGAACTCGCTGAGATTGCGTTTCCCGCGCGCGTCGGAAAGATTGACGTCAGCAACGATTATTTCTTCGCGGTCGAAGCTGGCCGGCCCCGCGAGCGGCCAGCCGGCTTGACTGACGATGATGCTGTTGCCGAGGAACGGTTGGCCGCGCTCCACACCGATGCGATCTGCCGCCGCGACGAACATCGAGTTCGAGTGCGCGCCGGTCATCGCGAGCAGATTTGCCATCACCGGCAGATGCGAGGGTTGCTGCGGCATCGGTACCCAGTTGGTCGGCACGCACAGCAGATCGGCGCCCTGCAGCGCCGCCAGTCGAAAGACTTCCGGAAACCAGATGTCGTAACAAATCGCTACCGCGATGCGGCCGGCGTCGATGCGAAACACCGGCATGCCGAGGTTGCCGGGCTCGAAAAATAGATTCTCCGCGCCCCACAAATGATTCTTGCGATAGGTGCCGATGTAGCCCTGCGGCCCGACAACCACAGCGCTGTTGTAGAGCGAGTCGCCATCGCGTTCGGTGATCCCGGCGACGATCACAAGACGGTGCTTAGCCGCAGCTTGCATCCACGCATTGGTCGTCGGCCCCGCGGGAATCGCTTCGGCAAGCGAGAACGCTTCAGCCCGCGTCGCAAACACGTAGCCCGAGTTACACAACTCGGGCAGCACGACCAGCTCCGCACCTTGCGCGGCGGCCTGCGCAATAAGCTCGAGACTGCGCGCGACGTTGCGTTCGGTCTCGCCGACGCGCGGCTCCATTTGCAGACATGCGATGCGCAGTCGGCTTTCCAGCGGTATCTCCACGTCGGATCTCCCTTGTCGATCCAATATTCTCGGCTACAGCGATGGCAGCCGATCGATCCAGTCGTGCCTGCGCTCATACGCATGCGCAGCGCGCAGCACGCTAACTTCATCGAACGGTCGTCCCGCGATCTGCAGACCGATCGGCAAGCCGTCGCCGTCGAAACCGCAGGGAATCGAGATCGCGGGCAGTCCGGTCAGATTGTACGGATAGGTGAAGCGCCACGATGCGGCGAGCACGCTTTCCTGCTCGCCGCCGACGGCAACGGTCCAGTCGCCGCTTTTCCACGCGGTGATCGGCGTCGTCGGCCCGATGATCACGTCGACGCTCGCGAAGATCTTGCTGAACTCTTCCATCAGCACGGTGCGGTACTGCTCGGCTTTCAGATAATCCGCAGCGGTCACCAGTCGGCCGATTTCCACCAGCGTGCGCACGTCCGGCTGAAAATCTTTCGTGCGACCCGCTCGCAGCGATGCGTCGTGATATGCGGTGGAGGAGGCGAGCTCGATCGCGAAGATCGCCCCCAAGCCGTATTCGAGCAGCGGGATTTTGAACTCGCGCACGCGCGCGCCCTGTGCTGCGAAGTCGTCGATCGCGAGCTCGACCGCGGCTTCGACGTCGGCTTGGTTACGCTCGAAGAAATGGTTCCGGCAGACGCCGATCCGCAAATTTTTCACGGGCTGCTCGAGTGCTTTTGCGTAGTCGGGCACCGGTTGCGCCTGGCACGCAGGATCGGCCGGATCGTATCCCGCCAATACTTTGAGCAATATCGCGGCGTCGGTAACCGTGCGCGCCAGCGGCCCTGCATGATCGAGCGACCAACTGTGCGGCACGACACCGTCGCGGCTAACGCGGCCGAACGTTGGCTTGAGACCGACGACATTGCACACGCTCGCCGGCATACGGATCGACCCGCCGGTGTCGGACCCGAGCGCAGCTGCACACAGGCCGGCTGCCAACGCCGCCGCCGAGCCGCCGCTCGATCCGGACGGAACGCGCGTCAGATCCCACGGGTTGCGTACCGGCGGCGTGACGTTGCCCCAGGCGAATTCGTGCGTGCGCGTTTTGCCGATGAGAACTGCACCGGCCTCGCGCAGACGCGCTGCCGCGGCGGAATCACGCAATGGAAATGAGATTCCCGGCGCTACGGTGCCGACGGTGGTCGGCATGTCCTGCGTCAGATAGTTGTCTTTGACAGCGATCGGTATCCCGTGCAGCGGGCCGCGCCAATTGCCGCTAGCGATTTCTTTCTGCGCAGCGGTTGCGTGTGCGACAGCATTGGTAGAAATGTGGATGAAGCTGTGCAGCCCGGTGTCGAGTGCGCCGATGCGAGCCAACGCGGATTGCGCCAGCTCCACCGGCGAGACCTTGCCGGCGCGAATGCGCGGCGCCAGCCATTCGATCGGTTGCGACCACAACGGACGGCTCATTTCTTGGCGGCCTTGCGGTAGACCGCGAGCGGCTCGAAGATGACGGCGGGTTGCACGTCGGTCAGATCGAGCTCACGCAGCTTGGCAATTTCAGCCCAGATCGCTCGGAAGCTCGCGAGATTCTCGGTTAGGCGCTCCTGTGAAACATACACCCCGAACAATTCATCATAGGGATCGAACGCTGGTTCGACCGGCGAGGCGGCCATCGAGCTCTCCTTCGGTTGACTCATTGCCTTCGGTTGACTCACTGCCTTCGGCTGACTCATTGATTGGTACGATGCGGGCGCCGAGGCGGCGTATCCGGGGATGGTTTGACCGGCGGCGCGATTCCGGACACGTCGGTTTTCACGGCCACGGAATCGATCTTCCAGGAACCCTGTTCTCTGCGATAGACGATGATCGTATAGCGCGCATCGGGCGACTGGCGCCATCGGTACAGTGCGCGCGCGGCGTCGCTGGTGGCATCCATGCGGACGAATGGCAGACCTGACAGCGGCGGCAGCATGCGCGCAAAGATCGGCAGCAGCTGCGGCGTGAGATACGGTGGCCGCGCCTTGGAGGCGGCGGTGCGCATCGTCCAGTAAGTCTCCAGATCACCCCTTTCCGCGACCTCCATCGAGCGTTGATAAAGCGCTTCGAGCTTCTGCACGAGCGGATCGGATTGCGTGACGATTTGCCTCGAGTGCTCTGCCTGTGCAGGGGCGATCAGCACGATCCACAACAGCATGCCCAAGCCGCGCCGGACCTGTTCTACTGTGGGTTGCAACCAGTTTCGGCGCGATTGTCGAATCCGCAGCGCTGGTGGGCAGTGCGACCGCAACCGCATCGTTTGCGGCTTCGCCGTATTCAGTGCGCGGCCGTTTGCCGGTCGCGCCATACGACCCTATCGCCCATCGTCGTTCTCGAGGCTGTACTCAGTAACCTTCTTCTCTTGCACGTAGGTTTTGGATGCGGCATCGAACTGGCGGAAGTGACTCGACTTGATGTGCTCGCCGAACGCTGCCTTATCCTTGTAGATCTCGTACAGAAAAACGCGATCGCGCGAATCCTTTGCAACGACGACGTCGAAGCGATCGCAACCGGGCTCTGCCGTGCGCGACTGGTTCGCGTTTTCGACGATAAGGGGCAAGAACTTCTCGAGCGTGCCTACGTGAAGCGCGAAATCGACGGTGATGACGAAGCGTCCCATGGGCGGTTTTCCTTATGTCGTTGCAGTGGTCGAACGATCGGGTGTCAGTATACTTTCGCGCGGGCTGCGCCGTGTATAGCCGGATCGCCCGGCGATGCGCGCCACGCGCTGCGTCGACCCGCCCGCGTGCGAAATGAATTACCGTCAGTGCACGCGAACCTCCAACGCGAAGTCTCGGACGCGTGTGCGATATTGCGCGACGGTGCCCCCAAATCCCGGTGCGGGACTTGTTCCGCGCTTGCGTGGTATAGTCCGGCCCGGAGCATTCACCGTCGCTTCATCCGGTTGCGGCGCTAGCTTCTTCGCGGTCATCCCCGTCCTCGAATTCTTCAAATTGCTTGTTGCATCTGCCTGAACCGGTTCTCAAGGACACACCCGTCCAAAAGCAGGCCGTGCTCAGGAGATTTCCATTACTTCATTTACAAATCTTGGCCTGTCGGCCGAGTTGCAGCGTGCTGTAGCCGATGAAGGCTACACGGAAGCAACTCCCATTCAACTGCAGGCGATTCCGCTGGTTCTGCAGGGCGGCGATCTGCTTGCAGCCGCCCAAACCGGCACCGGCAAAACCGCGGGCTTTACGCTGCCGCTGCTGCAGCGTCTTGCAGGTCCGGTCGGCAGCATACCGCGCGCGCTGATCCTCACACCGACGCGCGAGCTGGCTGCACAAGTCGAAGAAAGCGTCCGCACCTACGGCAAGCATTTGAAGCTGCGCAGCGTGGTGGTGTACGGCGGCGTCGGCTTCGACCCGCAAGCAAAGGCGCTCAAGAAGGGCATCGATATTCTGGTTGCTACACCGGGCCGTCTGCTCGATCACGTGCAGCAGCGCACGGTAGATTTATCCGGCGTCGAAGTGCTCGTGCTCGATGAAGCCGATCGCATGCTCGACCTGGGCTTCATCCGTGACATTCAACGCATTCTGGCGCTGCTGCCGAAGCAGCGGCAAAACTTGCTGTTCTCAGCGACGTTCACACCTGAGATTCGCGAGCTCGCGGGTTCGTTTCTGCACAACCCGGCGACGATCGAAGTGGTGTCGAAGAACGGGCCGACCGAGCTGGTTGCGCAGGTTGTCCATCCGGTCGATCAGGGACGCAAGCGCGAGCTCCTCGCGCATCTGATCAGCGACGGCAATTGGAAGCAGGTATTGGTCTTTACGCGAACCAAGCACGGCGCCAATCGACTGGCTGAGCAATTGACCAAAGGCGGCATCGCAGCCGAAGCGATTCACGGCAACAAGAGCCAGTCGCGCCGCACGCGCAGCCTCGGCGATTTCAAGCGCGGCGAGCTTCGCGTGCTGGTCGCAACCGACATCGCCGCGCGCGGTCTCGATATCGATCAGCTTCCGCACGTGGTGAACTTCGATCTGCCGCACGTACCGGAAGATTACGTTCATCGGATCGGCCGCACCGGCCGGGCAGGTACGCCGGGCGAAGCCGTGTCGCTGGTCGGCGCTGAGGAAGGCAGTCTCATGGCCGGCATCGAGCGGCTGATGAAGCGTCGGGTAGAACGCCGAATCATTGTCGGCTTCGAGCCCGGCCGTCCGGGCGTGCCGAGCGAATTGGACGACGAGCAGCCGCGGCCGCGCCAGCCGCGCGGGCGTCCCGGCAGCGGTCGCGCCCGCACCGATGGCGGGGGCGGCAGACCGGTTGCACCTGCAGGCCGTTCGAGTAATCGCGCAGGCGGACCGGGTGCACGTGCAGGCTCACCCGAAAGTCGCACGAACGATCATGCCAGCCGCAGCGATTCGTTCGGCAACCGCGCCGGCGCGCCGGGCAATCGCGCCGCTGGCCCCAGCGGTCGCAACAGCGAACCGGGCAATCGCACTGGTGCGCCAGGTAATAGTACCGGCGGCCCGGGAAATCGTGCGGGTGGTCCAGGCAATCGTGCCGGCGGACCAGGCAACCGTGCGGCCGCACCTGGTGGTCGTCCAAGCGCGCCGGGTGGTCGTCCAAGTGCCGCGGGCAATCGTCCGGGTGCCAGTAGTAGTCGGTTCGCACCAGACAACAATCGCCCACCGCGGTCGGGCAGTCGACCGGCGCCGTCCGGGCGGCGGCCCGGCGCTCCTGGACAACCGCCATTCCAGCAAACGCTGCAGCCCGAGTTCGAACGTTCGGGAAACACGCTTCGCAACGATGACCTCGCGGATATTCCGGATGACATCGGTAACCGCGCGCCGCCCGCTGATACGCGCCCGGCACCAGG
>JBDTMS010000013.1:0-16378 GCA_039934195.1 Betaproteobacteria bacterium | reverse complement strand
CAATCGCAAGGACGCGGCAATTGTCGACCTGCGCGAAGCACAGGAATTCAAAGCCGGTCACATCCCCAATGCGCGCAATTTCCCGCAGGCGCAATTGGCTGAGCGAAAGAAGGACCTGGAAAAATTGAAAGCCAAACCCATCTTACTGGTATGCCAGAGCGGCGCCCGCTCGAATCAAGTGTTTGCTGACCTGCAGAAAGACGGATTCTCCGAAGTCGCGGCGTTGGGCGGCGGCATGGCGGCCTGGCAGCAAGCCGGAATGCCGGTCGAGAAAAGTTGAAGGTCATTGCTATATATAGACAGGCCCGTTAACGCGAGATGAACAAAGTCAAGATGTACATGACCGAGTATTGCCCGTATTGCACGATGGCGGAACGTCTATTGCGTGCACGCGGTGTGGCGGAGATTGACAAGATCCGCGTTGATCAGCAGCCGGAGCTGCGCCGCGAAATGATGCAGAAAACGCAGCGCCGTACGGTGCCGCAGATCTACATCGGCGAGGTGCATGTCGGCGGCTTCGACGATTTATCCGCGCTCGATCACGCGGGCCGACTAATGCCGCTGCTCGAAACCGATCCGAAGTGAGTGTCGTATGCACATCGTCTGTCCGCATTGCTTCTCGGTAAATCGCCTGTCGGAATCACGCTTGGACGAAGATCCCAAGTGCGGTAAGTGCCATGCGCCGGTCCTGGATGGCAAACCGGTTGCGCTGACCGATGCGAACTTCGACGCCTTCATCGCCCGCAACGATCTTCCCGTCGTAGTCGATTTCTGGGCGGACTGGTGCGGGCCGTGCAAAATCTTCGCGCCTACGTTCGCGAAAGCTGCAGCCGAATATAAACAGCGCTTCCGCTTCGCCAAGCTAGACACCGAAGCCGCACCCGCGGTTGCGCAGCGCTTCGGCATTCGCAGCATCCCCAGCTTGCTCGTGTTCAAAAACGGCCAGGAAGCCGATCGTGTCGCCGGTGCACTCGATGCAGGGCGATTGCGCACCTGGCTTGCACGGCATAACGTCGGATAGCGCGCTTTGTCTGTACGTAGGTGATGTGCACGCAATCCGGATTGCGCGCACAGCGTGCGGTTATGGATAAAAGTCCGGCGCGTCACGCTTCACGCTAGAATTCCCCATTTTGCGAGGACGTGGCACGCATGGCTCAAGAACAGGAACCAGATCAGCAACCGGTATTTACCATCGAAAAGATCTATGTCAAGGATCTTTCCGTTGAAGTCCCGAATGCGCCGCAGGTGTTCCTCGAGCGCGAAACTCCGAAAGTGGATATTCAGATCGGTACGCGCGCCTCGACGCTCAACGAAGGACATTACGAAGTCGTGGTCTCAGTCACGAGCACGGCGACTCTCGGAGAGAAGACGGTGTTTCTGGTAGAGGCGCATCAGGCCGGCATTTTCCAGATCCGCAATCTCCCGCAGGAAAGCATCGACCCGGTGCTCGGTGTCACCTGCCCGAATATTCTGTTTCCGTATGCGCGCGAGACCGTTTCCGATGCGATCGTGCGCGCCGGGTTTCCGCCCTTCCTGCTGGCTCCGGTCAATTTCGAAGCGCTCTATCAGCAGCGCATGCAGCAGACGCAGCCGGCTCCCACCACGACGCAATAACGCACGTGAAGGCGGCGCGTAGAGGTCCGATGCGATTGTCTGCTGTCCTCGCTGCTGCTCCTCTATTGCTTCTGCTGTGCTGCGTGGATGCTAGCGCCGTGGAATATCGTTCCATCGCGGCTGCCGCGGCGATCCTCTACGCCGCGCCCTCGACCAAGTCACGCAAGGCTTTCATCCTCAATCGCGGCTATCCGGTCGAGATCGTCGTATCGCTCGACGCCTGGTTAAAAGTGCGCGATGCCACCGGCGAGTTGGCATGGCTCGAGGCGAAAAACGTATCAACCCAACGTACGGTGATGGTCAAGGTGGCGCGCGCAGATGTGCGTCGCGCGCCGGAAGAAACTGCGGCGGTAGCGTTTCAAGCGGATCACGACGTGGTACTCGAAGTGCTGCAGATCACCGACAACTGGGCGCACGTCAAGCATCGCGACGGCACCACGGGTTATATCCGCATTACCCAGGTCTGGGGGTTATGAAACTTGCTGTCCTCGGCGCGGGTGCGTGGGGCACCGCCCTTGCTGCGACGCTCGCCAAACGCCACGCCGTAACGCTGTGGACGCGCAATCCAGAACAGTGCGGTCGGATGCAGACGACGCGAATCAATCACCGCTACCTGCCCGACATTGCGCTGCCCGCCGAGTTGGAAATTACCTCCGACGCAGCCGAGGCAATCTTAGAATGCGAAGCGGTGATCGTGGCGGTGACGGTGGCGGCGCTGCGCGAGACGTTGCGCATCGTTGCTGCAAGTGAGCGCCCATTGTCTGTCGTGTGGCTGTGCAAAGGCTTCGAAGCGGGCAGCGCTAAATTTCCGCATCAGGTTGCGGCAGAGGAACTGCCGCCGGCGTTTTTCTGCGGGGTGCTATCCGGCCCGAGCTTTGCGCAGGAAGTCGCACGCGGTTCTCCCGTCGCTGTGACGCTAGCGTCTGCGAAGACAGACTTCGCCGCGCAGATGGCGCTCGAGCTGCACAGCCGTCGCCTGCGCGTGTATTCCAGTCAGGATGTGATCGGCGTGGAGCTCGGCGGCGCGGTCAAAAACGTGATGGCAATCGCAGCGGGTATCTGCGACGGGCTGCGATTCGGCGAGAGCGCGCGCGCCGCGCTCGTTACCCGCGGTTTGGCGGAGATGACGCGCTTGGGGCTACAGCTCGGCGGCAAGTTCGAAACGTTCACTGGGCTTTCCGGCGTCGGCGATTTGATTTTGACTTGCACCGGCACCCTGTCGCGCAATCGCCAGGTCGGCCTCAAACTGGCGCAGGGGCAGCCGCTAGAAACCATCTTGAATGATCTCGGTCACGTCGCCGAAGGCGTACACAGCGCCCGTGAAGTGCTCAAGATCGCGCGGTCGGTGCACGCCGACATGCCGATCGTCGAGGCGGTGTGCGGCGTATTGTACAAGGGTCTGGCGCCGCAAGATGCCGTCGAGCAGTTGCTGAGCCGCGATCCAAAGCCCGAGCATCTGATGTCGCGGCCTGACTAATTATTTCGCCGTCGATAGCCCTTGCGTGCAATCTCGGCGCCCATTGCCGCGGTAGCCCAATCCGAACGGCAGCCAACAGTTAACTTCCCCCGGGGAAGCCGTTCTGGCGCCACGCCTCGTATACCACTACTGCCACTGCATTGGAAAGATTGAGACTGCGGTTGTCCGTCGCGTGTTCGTCGTCAACTATCTGAACAATACGCGCAAGGGGCGCAGCGAGGTTCGCGTCAGCTCAGGCGCGATTTCCGACAACACCGGACCGGGGTCATCCGGGACGCCGACCACCACTACCGTCCCGCAAACCAGCAACGTACAGGCACTGCAAAGCAGCCGCATCGAGACGACTTCCGACGTGAATTTCTGGACCGATCTCGGCACCGCCGTACGCAGCATCGTCGGTAACGGCGAGGGCCGCAACGTCGTTCTCAATCCGGAGTCGGGCATCGTTTTGGTCCGTGCGCTGCCCAAGGAACTGCGTGAAGTCGATTCGTTCCTGCGTACGATGCAAGGCGTCGTTGCGCGGCAGGTGTTGCTCGAAGCGAAGATCATCGAAGTCCAGCTCAACGACAACTTCTCGACCGGCATTAACTGGGGCGCGTTTCGCACCGGCGATAACAGCCGGATCGCAGGCGGGATGCTGCAGCCCGGCACCACGCTCAGCCCGCAAGGCACTTTGGGGACATTCACCACACTCGGCCCCGACGGTCAGTCGCTGGCCAACTCGGATTTCACCTCCAATCCGGCGACGCCGGGTTTTCTGGCAACCGGCTCAGCCGTTCCCGGAACACTGTTCGGACTTGCATTTCAAACCGCGAATTTCGCCGCGCTGCTGAATTTCCTGCAAACGCAAGGCGAGTTGCAGGTGCTGTCCAGCCCGCGCATCGCCACGTTGAACAACCAGAAAGCCGTGCTCAAAGTGGGCACCGACGAATTTTTCGTCACCAACGTGACGACCAACCAGACCACAACGACCGGCGGCGCTGTGCAGAATTCGCCGTCGATCACCGTGCAGCCGTTCTTTTCCGGTGTTGCGCTCGATGTAACGCCGCAGATCGACGAGAACAACCAGATCATTCTGCACGTGCACCCTTCGGTCAGCAGCGTGGTCGACAAAACCAAGGACATCAACCTGGGCGCTGCAGGAACGTTCAAGCTGCCGCTTGCGTCGAGCACGATCAGCGAGACTGACACCATCGTGCGGGTGGGCAACAGCAACATTGTCGCGATCGGCGGTCTCATGCGCCAATCCGACTCGCGCACGCGCGGGCAGATACCTGGCTTGGGCGACCTACCGGTCATCGGTCACGCATTCAAGAACACCACGCGCTCCGGCCTCAAGAGCGAGCTGGTCATCCTGCTCAAGCCGACCGTGATTCAGGGCGACGACAGCTGGAAGCAGGATATCCAAGACGCGCGCGATCGGGTGAGCGGCTACAAGCACGACGAATTCGGCCGTTATTGGCAAGAGGATGCGTCGGGTCCGCCCGCGCCGGCGTCGTCCCGAGCAAAGGAATGAACGCGTCTGCGCGACTGCAACGGGGTCGCTTGATAACGGAGATCTGATCGATGTATCGCAAGCACTTCGGGCTACGCGAATTGCCGTTCGGGATCACCCCGGACACGAGCTACGTGTTTTCCTGCACCACACACCAGGAGGCACTCAACACACTCTTGGTTGCGGTGGCAAACGGCGAAGGCTTCATCAAGATCACCGGCGAGGTCGGCACCGGCAAAACGTTGTTGTGCCGCCGCTTCATCGCAACGCTCGACGATCAGTATGTGACCGCGTACGTTCCCAATCCTTATCTCGAGCCACGCGCGCTGATGTTGGCGCTGGCGGAAGAATTCGGCATCGCCGTCGACATCACTGCAGATCAGCATCATCTGCTGAAGCAGCTCAACGCGGTACTTCTCGAATACGCGCGCAACCATAAGCGCGTCATCGTATGTCTCGATGAAGCACAGGCGATGCCACTCGAAACGCTGGAAGCGCTGCGCTTGCTCAGCAATCTGGAAACCGAAAAGCGCAAGCTGTTGCAAGTCGTTCTGTTCGGCCAGCCGGAGCTCGATACCAAGCTCAGCCAAGAATCGGTGCGGCAACTTCGTCAGCGCATCACGTTTCAGTACCGGCTCGACGCACTCAGCGCGCGCGACGTCGACTTCTATCTCACCCATCGGCTGCGGGTCGCGGGCTATCTTGGGCAGCGGCTGTTCGCCTCGCGCGCGGTCAGCGCACTATACCGCGCGAGCGGCGGCGTGCCGCGCTTGATCAACATCGTTGCGCATAAATCCTTGATGCTGGTTTACGGTGAGGGTGGACACGAAGTGCAGCCGCGTCATGTGCGGGTTGCGGCCAAGGACACGCCCTCGGCGCGCGCTCGCGGAATCATCTGGTTGTGGAGCGCACTCTCGACCGCGGCTGCAGCCGCCGCCGGCGCCTGGTTGCTCTTGCGATGAGTCTCATCAACCAGGTTTTGCAGGATCTCGAGAAACGCCACGCAGATCCCGAAGAGATTCGCGGAACGGCGCGCGCGGTGCGAGCGTTACCGGAAGACCGTGCAAGCCGCGTTCGTTCGATTGTCATCGTTGCGATAGCGGTGATGGCGGTTGCCGGCGGCAGCGCGTGGTATTTCGTCGAACAACGAACGTCGGCGCAGACCCCCGAGGCAGTGTCCAAGGTGCCCGACACGCCGACGCCACCGGCAAGGGCGATCGCCTCGTCTCCTGCGCAGGCGTCGGAGGTCCCAGCGGCTTCGGTCGTGTCAGCGAATGCGCAAACCAAATCCGAGGATAAAGTTGCGCAGGCGTCGATTGCGCCAACGCCCGTCTCGCAATCCGTAGCAATGGCAACGCAGACGCCGGTTACAGCGCCCGTTGTGCAAGCCAAACCGGAAGCCAACAGCGCTGCTGCGAACAAACGCGCAGGCATAGCAGCCAATACGACCGCTCTTCTGGCGCCTGCCAAGGCAGTAGCTCCGGTGCTTGTTGCCCCGGCAAGGGAACCGTGGATAGCCAGGCGAAATCGCCCCGGATGGACGCTGGCGAAGTGAGCACGGAAGCCGCCGCCGCAGGCGCTCCCGGCGCGTCGTCATCAATGCTGGAAGAGGACGACAAAGCAGTTGCTCGCGAGCGTTCTCAAGCAAAGGCTGCACGCAGGCAGCTCGCCCGCGAAACGTCCAGCGCTGCCGCCGCGCCGTCTGGCGAGCAACCCGATGGCGGGCCGAACGGTCGTTCCAAAATTCATAAGCAAGTGAAGCCGCCATCGCCGCAGGAGCGCGCAGAAGCCGATTTCCGCGAGGCGCTGTCCGAGCTGCAAAACGGCGATGCAATCAATGCAGAAGTCTTGCTGAAACGCGCGCTCGGCGCGGATCCATTGGCCGACAAGGCGCGCCAGGCGCTGCTCGGAATCTATATGCAGGCCGGTCGCCGCGATGCTGCGGAGAGTCTGCTCGAAGAACGGCTCGAGCTCGATCGCTCACGCGCTGGCTTTGCGCTCGCACTGGCGCGTCTACAATTGGAACGCAGTGGCAACAGCGAGGCGTTGACGACGTTGCAGCGTTCGGCTGCGTTCGGCGAAGGCAGCGCCGATTTTCAGGCGCTATACGCAAATGCGTTGTCGCGTTTGAATCGGCATCGCGAGGCCGCAGAACGCTACGCGGCGGCCGCGCGGTTGGCGCCGCGCAATCCGCTTTGGCAAATGGCGCTGGCGATGGAATTGCGTGCAGACAATCGATTGCCCGAAGCTCGCACGGCGTATCTGCGCGCACAAGAGCTCGGTGGGCTCAACGCGCAATTGACCTCATTCGTCGAACAGCAGCTCAGAGAACTGCACTGACCTCGCGGTGTGATCGAGGCGGCGAGCCTGATCGCACGGCTGATCCTACTCATACGACTTCTGCAACACCTCCGGTGACTTATCGCATCACCCTCTCGGCGTTCGCGCCACCGCCCATCCCACCACTTTCGATGCACCGGCGCGCACTAGCGTGCGTGCGACTTCGTTGAGCGTCTCCCCGGTGGTAATCACATCGTCGACGACTGCGACGTGGGCACCGTCCAGATTCTTGTCGCAGGCGAACACTCCGCGCACGTTCTTCCGCCGCTGATAGAACGGCAACGCCGCCTGCGGCGCGGTGTCGCGTATTCGCCTGCACGCGTGCGGCGCGAGAGTAAGGTGCAGACGATTCGATAACGCGCGAGCGATCTCCAGCGCTTGATTGAAACCGCGCTCGCGCAGCCGCGCTGCACCGAGCGGCATCGGCACCAGCAAATCCGGTCGTGGCTCGCTTGCCACGCGCCGCGCGAGCAGATCAGCCAGCGGTTCCACCAGCGAGAGTTGCGCGCCGTACTTCAACCGCTGGATTGCACCATCCACGGGAAAGCCGTAGGACACTGCGCACACGACATGCGAGAATCGCGGCGGATGCGACAGACAGTGTCCGCATGTCTGCGCGAGTGGCGCGAGATCGGCGCACACCGGGCAGCGTGGTGCGTCGTGACCGGGCAAGTCGTCGCGACAGCCGGCGCACAACGCTGACTGCGTATCTTTGCCGCCTCAGAAAATACAGTACTGCGGCAATATCCAGCCCGACAGCAATCTGCGAACTGCCGCGTGTGCGCTGCCGATACCGCTATCCCTGAATGTATCCCTGAATGCGAACATGTCGCGCAGTCTAGCAGCCACGGTCGATCTGCAAAACCAATGAGCCGTCGCGCGATGCGCACCGGCGCCGTGACATCGGGTTGTGCCGCTGGGCCATCGGTTCGCTGCGTTAGCGCATCATCTTGCCCGCCACTTTGCATCGCCGACCATGTCCGAACCCGTCAAGCTCGACAAGCGCCGTATCCGCCGACAATTTGGGCGCGCTGCGGCTCGCTACGATCAGGTTGCAGCGCTTAGCCAAGAGATCGTTGCGCGCATGCTCGAGCGGCTCGACCTGGTACGGCTGGCGCCGCAGACCATTCTCGATGCAGGCAGCGGCACGGGTCTGCTAACGCGCGCTGTTGCGCGGCGCTATCCCGCTGCGAGGATTGTCGCGTTGGACTTGAGCGTGCCGATGCTGGAGCGATTCGAAACCGGAGCTGCGTGGCGTGGGAAATTGCGCAGGCTGTTGCGCGCCGATCGAGTGCAGCCGTTGTGCGGCGATTTCGACGCCCTGCCTTTGCGCGCTGCGAGCTTCGATCTCGTGATTTCGAATCTGGCTTTGCACTGGAGCGCCGATCTGCCGCAGGCATTCGCTGAATTTCAGCGTGTGTTGCGCCCCGGCGGCCTGCTGATGTTCAGCACACTGGGACCCGATACGCTGCAAGAGCTTCGGCGCGCGCAGTCTGCGCAGACGCGACCCGAGCAACAACGCCGGTTCATCGATATGCACGATGTCGGGGATATGTTGGTGCACGCGGGATTCAGCGATCCGGTGATGGATATGGAATATCTGACGCTGACCTATCTGTCCGTGCAGGATCTACTGACGGAGTTGCGTGCAACCGGGGGCTTGTCGGGACGTGCGGGCGAGCGCGGCCTGTTGACCCCGCGCTGGCGGGGGCGTCTCGAAGCACGCTACGAAGCGCTGCGAGCCAACGGCCGCCTGCCTGCCACTTTCGAAATCGTCTATGGTCATGCGTGGAAGCTGGATCGGCCGGCTCGCACGACTTCGGATGGGCACGCAATCGTTCAGTGGGATCGCGCCGGCAAGTCCTGATTGCGTGCGCGACCCGATTCGATGCGACGTTGCGGCATCCGCGGCGTCTTACGCTTCTGGACACGCGCCATGCCTGTCCTTGCGAGGGGGCAGGGCGTGTGCTACATTTCGGCGCGATTTCACGACATCGTTTCACGCGTTGCGAACGGCCAGAACGTCAGCGTCTAGATCAGATCAGTCAGATGCAAGGTACTCAAATCAGCGGGTCGGGCGAGTTCTTTCTCGTCGCCAGGCCGAACAACTCCCTCACTGCGGAGGGCAGGGCGCTCGTACTCGGATCGCTACTATTCTTATCTCTCGTAATCGCGCTGGCGTTTACCTGGTACGGCGCCTGGTTGGTATTGCCGTTCACGGGCGTGGAAATGGCGGTGCTGGGGCTTGCATTCGTCTACATACAGCGTCATGCAGCAGACTATGAGAGCATCGCCATCGACGGCGATCGTGTTCTGATCGAGCGTTGGGAGACCGGTACCAAGCGGCGCTACGAATTCAATCGGCATTGGGCGCAAGTCGTAGTTCACCGTGAACGCGCCGCCGGCCCCACGATCCTTATCTTGCGCTCGCACGGACGCGAGATCGAATTCGGACAGCATCTGACCGAGCCGCAGAAACGGGCGGTCGCGCAGACGCTCAGACAACAGTTCAGCAACCGCCAGACCCACCAAGAGCACGTGCCGGGGAAATCATGATCAGAAGAATAGTGCAGAGCGTTGTCAGCTTCGTCCTTGCGTTATCCGCAAGCGGGCTCGCCCATGCGGAATGGCGGCTCAATCTGCAGGACCCGAAAACGGTGATGGCGCACCAGATCTATAATCTGCACAACATCATTCTGATTATCTGTCTGGTCATCTTCATCGTCGTGTTCGGGGCGATGCTGTTTTCCATCGTCAAGCACCGCAAGTCGGTCGGTCATCGCGCCGAGCAGTTCCACGAGAACACCACGGTGGAAATCCTATGGACCGTGATTCCGCTGTTGATTCTGGTCGGCATGGCGGTGCCTTCGACCAAGACGCTGCTGGCGATGCGCGATACCACCAGTGCCGACATGACGATCAAGGCGACCGGTTATCAGTGGAAATGGCGCTACGATTACATGGACGACGACATCGGTTTTTGGAGCAGCTTGTCGACGCCGCGCGAGCAGATCGAGAACCTGCAGCCCAAGGGTGAGCACTACTTGCTGGAAGTGGATAATCCGGTGGTAGTGCCGGTCGGCAAGCGCGTCCGCATGCTGGTTACCGCCAACGACGTCATCCACGCGTGGTGGATACCCGCATTCGGGATCAAGCAGGATGCGATTCCCGGCTTCGTGCGGGATGCCTGGTTCCGCGTGGACGAGCCCGGGGTGTACCGCGGACAGTGCGCGGAGTTGTGCGGCAAGGAGCATGGCTTCATGCCGATCGTGGTCGAGGCAGTGCCGGAAGAAAAGTACAAGGAGTGGGTGGTCGCTCAGCAGTCGAAGAAGAGCGCAGGTGCCGGCGCGGTGGCCGATCCGAACAAAACCTACACGCTCGACGAGCTCAAAGCCGAAGGCGAGAAGGTGTATAGCAAGACCTGTGTGGCATGTCACCAGGCGAGTGGGCAAGGCATGCCGCCGGCCTTCCCGTCGCTGGCGGGCGGTAAGATTGCAACTGGTCCGATCGCCGGACACATCGACATCGTATTTAACGGCAGCAAGAAGAATCCGGTAATGGTGCCCTGGAAGACGCAGCTGTCGGATCTCGAGATCGCGAGCGTGATCACGTTCGAGCGCAACGCGTTCGGCAACAAGGCAGGCGACATGGTGCAGCCGAAAGACATCGCAGCGCTGCGCAAGTAGCACGAGACAACCCGACGATTCGAATCTGAATCAGGAGAACAGCAATGGAAGCGGTACACGGCCACGCCCCTGAGCACGATCACGCCCACGCGCATCATCCGACCGGGCTGATGCGCTGGGTCAGAACGACCAACCACAAAGACATCGGCACGCTGTATCTGTGGTTCAGCTTCATCATGTTCTTGACCGGCGGGACTCTGGCCATGACCATCCGGGCCGAGCTGTTCACCCCTGGCCTGCAGATCGTGCAGCCCGAGATGTTCAATCAGCTGGTTACCATGCACGGGCTGATCATGGTGTTCGGCGCGATCATGCCGGGCTTCGTCGGCTTCGCGAACTGGCAGATCCCGATGATGATCGGCGCACCGGATATGGCGTTTGCGCGCATGAACAACTGGAGCTTCTGGCTGCTGCCGCCGGCCGCGCTTCTGCTGGTCGGGTCGTTCCTGGTTCCCGGTGGCGCGACCGCTGCTGGCTGGACGCTCTACGCACCGCTGTCGATTCAGATGGGGCCGGGTATGGACATGGCGATCTTCGCCCTCCACATCATGGGCGCATCGTCGATTATGGGCTCGATCAACATCGTCACCACAGTCCTCAACATGCGCGCACCGGGCATGTCGCTCATGCGCATGCCGCTGTTCGTGTGGAGCTGGTTGATTACCGCGTACCTGTTGATCGCCGTGATGCCGGTGCTGGCAGGCGCCGTCACGATGGTATTGACCGACCGCCATTTCGGTACGCACTTCTTCAATCCGGCGGGCGGCGGCGACCCGGTGATGTATCAGCACATCTTCTGGTTCTTCGGGCATCCCGAGGTGTACATCATGATCTTGCCGGCGTTCGGTATCGTCTCGCAGATCATTCCGACGTTCGCAAGAAAGCCGCTGTTCGGCTATTCCTCGATGGTCTACGCGCTGGCCTCGATCGCGGTGCTGTCGTTCGTCGTGTGGGCGCACCATATGTTCACGGTCGGCATGCCGGTCGCCGGGCAGTTGTATTTCATGTACGCGACGTTGCTCATTGCGGTGCCGACCGGCGTGAAAGTATTCAACTGGGTGTCGACCATGTGGAAGGGCTCGATGACGTTCGAGGCCCCGATGCTGTTCGCGATCGGCTTTATTTTCCTGTTCACCGTCGGCGGTTTCAGCGGACTGGTTCTGGCGATTACGCCGATTGACGTGCAAGCGCAAGACACCTACTACGTGGTTGCGCATTTCCACTACGTGCTAGTGTCGGGGGCGCTGTTTGCGATGTTCGGCGGGGTTTATTACTGGCTGCCGAAATGGACCGGCCATATGTATGACGAGTCGCTGGGCAAGCTGCACTTCTGGGCCTCGTTCATCTTCTTCAACATGGCTTTCTTCGTCCAACATTTCCTCGGACTCGCAGGGATGCCGCGCCGCATTCCCGATTACGCGTTGCAATTTACCGATTTCAATCGGATCTCGACTGTGGGCGCATTCGGTTTCGGCTTGTCCCAGTTGCTGTTTCTCTACATCGTGGTGAAGTGCATCCGCGGAGGGCCGAAGGCCGCCGACAAACCATGGGAAGGCGCAGAAGGTTTGGAGTGGACGCTGCCATCGCCCGCCCCATATCACACCTTCGAAACCCCGCCTCTGGTCAAATAGCAAAGTGACTCCCGGTGGCGCGTGCCGCCGCGAGTCTTATGTTCGTTCAATTAGTCTTTTGCACTGACGTGTCTCGGAACCTGAAGACAGCTGTGATTTTAGGGTCGGTCGTCCTCGTGTTCTTCGTCGGCGTCATCGTGCGTCACTGGCTCTGGCCATGAGCGACAAGTCGCAGAATCGCGGGTTGCTGATTAAATTATTCGTCGTCGCGCTCGGCATGTTCGGGTTCGGCTTCGCGTTGGCGCCGTTCTACAGCAAGATCTGCGAAGTGGCCGGCCTCAATCAACTGCAGGCCAAGGATGAGGTCGCAGTCAACACGCAGGTCGATACGAGCCGTGAGGTGACGTTCCAATTCGACGCCAATCTGCGCAGCGAGCTGCCGTGGTCTTTCCGTCCGTTGACGAAATCGCTCAAGGTGCATCCGGGCCAGCTCGTGCATGTCGTTTTCGAAGTGACGAATGATTCGAACAAGTCGGTGTTCGGGCAGGCGATTCCAAGTTATGGGCCGCAGCTCGCCGCGGCGTATGTAAAGAAGCTCGAATGCTTTTGTTTTACGCGGCAGGAATTGAAGCCGCAGGAAACGCGTGAGATGGCGGTCGTGTTTTTGGTGGACGCGGCTCTGCCAAAAGACGTGCACACAGTCACGCTTTCCTATACGTTTTTCAAAGTCGACGGAGCCGGGCCGAAGCCTGGCTGAAATAAGAAGCCGAGCTGAAATATAAGATGACCGAATCCGATGCAGATGCTCCCGTCGAGGCGAAAAAAGCCAGCGTAGGGCAAGTAGCGAAGGCGGTGTTTTGGTCTTTTCTCGGAATTAGGCGCGGTCGCCAACACGATCGCGACGCAGTGACGATCAGGCCGGTGCAGATCGTTATAGCCGGCATCATCGGGGCCGTGCTGTTCGTACTGATGCTGGTGACGATCGTACGAGTGATTACGCGGTAGAGCGCGCAAGAACGCATTATTCGGGATAACAGGGAGAACGATAAATGAGTACGCAGACCGGTCACTACTTTATACCGGAGCCGTCGCGCTGGCCGATCTTCGGATCGATCGCGCTGCTGCTGATGGCCATCGGTGCGACGCTTTGGCTCAATGGCGCTGCTGCGGGCCCATGGGTGCTGTGCACCGGACTGGCGGTGCTGACCTATATGCTGTTCGGCTGGTTCGGCACGGTCATACGCGAAAGCCAGGGCGGCAAGTACAACCAGCAGGTCGACAAATCATTCCGTTGGGGAATGGGCTGGTTCATCTTCTCCGAAGTGATGTTCTTTGCGGCGTTCTTCGGTGCCTTGTTCTACATGCGAGTGCTCTCGGTTCCTGGGCTTGCATCCGGGCAAACGCTCGAGCAACTGTGGCCGGCGTTCAAGGGCGGCTGGCCCACGGTCGGGCCCGGATTGGAAACGGTGTTCTCGCCGATGAGCGCGTGGGGCATCCCCGCGATCAACACGCTCATCCTGTTGTCTTCCGGCGCTACCGTAACGTGGGCGCACTGGGGTCTGAAGAAGAACAACCGCACGCAACTCAATGTCGGGCTGGCGCTCACCGTTGCATTGGGGTGTCTATTCCTGTTCTTGCAGGCGTACGAATATCATCACGCCTACACGGAGCTGAATCTGACGCTGGAGTCCGGCGCATACGGCGCGACGTTCTTCATGCTCACCGGTTTTCACGGCTTTCACGTCACGCTCGGCACCTTGATGCTGTTCGTGATTCTCGTACGCAGTATGAAAGGCCACTTCACCCCCGAGCATCACTTTGGATTCGAAGCGGTGTCCTGGTACTGGCACTTCGTGGACGTGGTTTGGCTGTTGCTGTTTGTGCTGGTGTACTGGCTCTAAGACGAACTTCAGAAGGGGGAGACCCGCCTTCACGCGGGCAGCAGCACCACGCCGCACCACCACGAGAGGTGCGGCGTGTTTTTTTCCGCGGACGGCACGCGGGCGACGGCGAGCGCTGCGCTTAGTGCAGTCCGGTTTTCGGGATGAAGCCGAAGTAGTAACCGGCCATCAGCAGAAGAAACAGGCCAAGCGATAGCATCACACGCACCGTCAGCGCTTTGACGGTGCGATCGGAATCACCCTTGTCGCGAATCAGAAACCACAGTGCCGAACCGAGGCTCCCAACGATCACGACCAACATTGCAATTACCAGAATTCGCATCTCGAACCTCTTTTCCTGCGAGCGCATTGTGAGGACACGGAACAACACGTACGGCCAGCGCCACTGCCGGTCCGACTAGACCGATGCCGTTTGGTTTCAGTTTTCGTCCGCGCGTGATTCCTACGCTGGCAGCGATAGCGACCGTGATGCTGACCGCCGCCCTGGGCAACTGGCAGCTCAATCGTGCGGCCGGAAAAATAGCATTGCAGCAGGAGATCGAGCGCGCGTCGAGGCAGCCGCCGGTGCAGATCGGCGCGACGCCATTGAATCCAGCCGATCTGCTCTATCACGCAGTAGAAGCCCGTGGCGAGTTCGACGCGGCGCGAACAGTCTACCTCGATAACCGCGTGCACGATGGCGTCGCCGGATACGAAATCGTATCGCCGCTGAAGCTCGACGGTGGCGCACGCTATCTACTGGTCAACCGCGGTTGGATCGCCGCGACCGCGCAGCGTACGCACTTGCCACCGGTCGTCACGCCGGCCGGTATCGTCACGGTTCAAGGCGTGGCGCTGCCCGGCAATCCACCAGTGTTCGAGTTGTCCAATCAGATCCGATCCGGACAAGTTTGGCAGAATCTCACGGTGGATCGCTTTCGCGCCGCTTACGATGTGGAACTGCAGCCGGTTATGGTTCATCAGCAGAACGATCTGGGCGATGGGTTGATCCGCGAATGGCGGCGGCCGGATGTAGGTATCGACCGGCATCGCGCTTATGCGCTGCAGTGGTTTTCGTTGAGTATCGTCACCATCATTTTGTATGTGGTCTTAAATGCCAAACGAAGCAAATCTAGCGCGTAGGTCCCGACGTGTGTTGTATCTGGTCATTCTGGTCGGCGTCTCGCCGATCGTACTTGGGTCCGCGCTATTCCAATTCTGGAAGCCGACGTCCTTCACGAATTATGGCGAGTTGTTGCCGCCGAAGCCGGTAATCGACAACGGCATGCAGCACATGGACGGCAAGCCGTTCAGCTTCGGCGATCTGAAAGGGAAATGGATTTTTCTGACGATCGATTCCGGCGGCTGCGACGCGTTGTGCCAACGCAAGCTATACACAATGCGCCAAGTTCGGCTGACGCAGGGAACCGATATGGATCGCATTGAGCGCGCCTGGCTGATCGATGACGACGCCCGCCCGGCATCCGGGCTGAGCAGCGAATATCAGGGCACGCGCCAAGTCAGCGCCGCAAAAAGTCCGGCGGCCATCGCACAATTTCCGGCAGACAAATCGGTGCGCGATCACATCTACATCATCGATCCGCTCGGCAACGTTATGATGCGCTATCCGCGCGACGCCGACCCAACGAAGATCAAGAAAGACGTCACGCGCCTGTTGAAGGTTTCGCGCATTGGTTGAGAGCTCTTGTACACGCGCGAGCACTCCAGCCATGTGTGTCATCGCATGCGCATCGTCGCGGCGCGACTGCGGGCCGAGTCCATGATCGGTTTGATGCTAAACTTTTGCCTTTCCACCGGTCGTTGAAAAACGTAGATGTTCGCCATCAGTCAGACCAAACCTGCGGCACTACGGCTGCGGCAGCTCTATCAACTTACCAAGCCGCGTGTCGTCTCGCTCATCGTTTTCACCGCGATCATCGGCATGTTCCTGGCGACGCCGGGCCTGCCGAAGATGTCCGCAGTTCTATTCGCAACGATCGGCATCGCGCTCGTTGCAGGCGCTGCGGCCGCCATCAATTGTCTGGTAGAGCAGAAGCTCGATGCCATCATGGCGCGCACGCGTGCGCGGCCGCTGCCGATGGGCGAGGTCACATCCGGACAAACGTTGTTCTTCGCCGGGATCATCGGCGGCGCCGGTTTGGCTGTGCTGTACTTTCTGGTCAACCCGCTGACGATGTGGCTGACGTTAGCGACCTTCGTCGGTTACGCGGTGGTGTACACGGTCGTGCTCAAACCGCTCACGCCGCAGAACATCGTGATCGGCGGTGCGTCCGGCGCGATGCCGCCGGTGCTCG
>JBDTMS010000012.1:0-16508 GCA_039934195.1 Betaproteobacteria bacterium | reverse complement strand
GGCGAGTCGACGCTCAGCACCGCCGGCGTCGGTGCGAACGGCGACGTGCTGTACATGACGGTGATGCTGTCGTTGGCAGTGCCGCCGCCGTCGGTAATTGCAATCGGCAGAAATGGAATCGTGCTCACCGCGCCGCTCTGGAAAACGTTGACCGACGCGCACGCCAGCATGTTGTTGACCACCATGCCGTAACCCGCCATGCGCGCATCGCGATCGATCGCGCTGAGCGCGAGCAGTCCCGATTCCTGCGCGGCGGTCGCCGAGGTCGTGGTGCGTTTCTGTCCTTCGAATACCGCGAATGCCTCGAAGATCACCAGGATCGCCAGCATGCTGATCACGACGCCGACCATCATCTCGACCAAGCTGAAGCCGCCGAGGCTTCGGTTGCGGTAACAAGTCATCGCGCCGTATCCAATCAGCCTTGAATCTGCGCGGTGACCACGAGGTTGTGCGGCGGCGTGTCGCCGACTCGCCAGCACAGGCCGACAGTGACCAGATTGTTTGCGCCGATCGTGATCTGCTGGGTCGCCGCGAGCGCACCAGGCAGCAAACCGTTGACGCTGCTCAGCCAGTTGGCGACGTTGGGGTTGACCGAATTGGCGCCGGTCGGCGCGCAGACCGCGCCGCTCGGACGATGCGCATAGGCGGCGAGGTTCGGGCGGTCGGACCACATGCGGCCAATGATCTGATTGGCGAGAAAGCTGGCGTCGGCGCGATACTTGGCGTCTGCGGTATCGCGCACCGCCGTCGCCTGCATGCCGATAAAGGCAATGACGCCGACCGAAAAGATTAGCAGCCCGATCAAGCTTTCGAGCAGCATCGAGCCGCGCTGCCGGCAACCGCCAGTAAAACTGTTGGGAAAATCGCGCACGCGGAATCCTCTGTTAACAAGCGGTGGCTTGATTGGCCGAAGCGGCGGGATCGCACATGCGGATCTGGCCGCCGGCTGACACGGCGATGCGCATGCAGCGCATAGGGCCGCCGGCGGTGGCACAGACGCCACCGCTTGGATTGCTGATATCGAACGTGATGTCGGTTGCCGGCAATGGTGTGACCCATCCCACACCATCGAAGGTGAGTGCGCTTTGCGATGCGACGATCTGCGTTTTGCCCGAGCCATCGCCGGGGTTGGTCTGTACCGGCGCGTTGCCCACTGCTACGGTCCAGGTCGTGCCGTCGAGCGTGAGCGTTGACTGTGCGTTGCGCCGCACGGCTTCGCTGCGGGTGAGTTGCAGACCGCTGCTCAGCGATTCGGCAGTCGTGCGCAACTGTGCGTTTAGCAGCAAGCTTTGGAAGCTCGGCACCGCCAGGGCCAGCAACACGGCAACCACCGTCAATGACACCCCGACCTCGATCAGACTGAACCCGGATTGGGCGTCGCCGCGGCGGGAGTAAGTAGAAACAAAGCTCATTGCGCGTTTCTCTGCAGCCGAAATCGGCACTCTTAAAATACGTAAATCCGAAAAATAAGTGGATCCGATCGTTCGTACCTGACGGATGCGAATGTTGGACTGGAAGCTCGGGTCTTGTCCGATCCAGCTTACGAAAGGTCGTTAAAAGGAAATGAGCGGCGGCTGACACAACTACCGTGGCAATCGCAGCCGGTGCAAAAGCGTTGTCGGATCGCGGCATCGAAGGCGAGGCATTGCGTTGTTGTTCTTGTTCTCGCGTGACAACGTCGTCGTGATATGGCGTTTTGTCCCCGGGTTCGTTTTGTCCCCGGGTTCGTTTTGTCACTGGATTCGTTCTGTCACTGGGCGTTTTGGCGCTGGCAAAGTGCAAAGTGGAAAACCCGGAGCGGAAAACCCGGCGCGCGGCGAAGCTTGCTATGCCAGAGGCGTATTGGCAACTGGAAAATGCGGCTGCACGCTTGGCGTAGCGCCTGAACGATCGAACGCAAGCACGGGATGCGCTGCGCTCATGCCGATCCGATAAAATGCGCGTCTCGCGAGCAACGCCATTGATCGAGTGCGTGCCGCCCGCGATAAATCGCCCCCATCGCAGCAATCCAAATGGAATTAGAACGATGAATAAGAAACGAACAATGGCGTTATTGCTGACGGTGATGTCGGCGCTGTCGCTCGATGCGTCCGCGGCACAGCAGTTTCGGATCGACCCGGACCACACGTTCGTCCACTTCGCGGTCGTTCATACCGGCGTCTCGTCGGTGCGCGGCCGGTTTGCCGTCACCAAAGGCAGCGCAACGCTCGATGCCGAGCAGCAGAAAGCCGAACTCACCGTCGACATCGATCCGCGCTCGGTCGATACCGGCGTGAAAAAGCTGGACGGTATTCTCGCGGGCGAGCTGTTTCTGGACACGGGCAAATTCAAGAGTGCCCGCTTCACCGGTCACAGCGTGCAGTTCACGGATGGGGCGCCGACGCAGTTCGACGGCGAGCTGACGCTAAAAGGCGTGACCCAGCCTGTGCATCTGACTGCCGAGCGATTCGTGTGCAAACAGGTCGCCATCTTCACGCTCAAGCGGTTTGTCTGCGGCGGCGATCTGACCGCCACATTGCAGCGCTCGAGCTTCGAGCTTTCTAAATACCTGTCGATGATCAGCGACGAGGTGCGGCTTACGATCTCGGTAGAAGCGATCCGCGAAGGCGACTAGCGCCGCCCAGCTTTGGGCAGAAAGACCGGCCGTGGCAAAAAGACCGGCCTGGACGAAAGACCGGCTTGCGCAGAAAGATCGGGTTGCGCTGTCAGATCAGCGACACCACCGCGGCCGCGAATTCGCGCGGCGCTTCGTGCGGAACGTTGTGGCCGATTGATGGAATCACCCGGCGCTCGTAGCGACTGGTGAAGAAGACGTCATGATCGGCAGAGCCACCGAGCGGCAGTACGCCGTCGCCGCCGCCGTCGAGCACGATCGTCGGGACGGCGATGTGCGGCCGTGCGGCGAGGCGACGCTCGGTTTCCTCGACCGCGGGATCGCCCGCGACCAACGCGTAACGATGTCGATAAGAATGGATTACGACGTCCACGAAGTCCGGGTTCTCGAATGACTCGGCCGTGCGGTCGTAGGTTGCATCGTCGAAGCGCCAGTTGGGCGACCACAGGCGCCACAGCAGCTTGCATAATTCATAGCGATTCTGCGTGAGGCCGGCCCGGCCCCGCTCGCCGTGAAAATAATATTGATACCAATATTGATACTCATTTTGCGGCACCTGCGGCTCGCCGGAGCGGGCGATGTCGTGCACGTTATAGCCGTTCACCGACACCAGGCCGCGCGCACGCTCGGGCCACAATGCGGCGACGATGCATGCGGCGCGTCCGCCCCAGTCGTAGCCCGCGAGCACCGCGTTCGGAATAGCGAGCGCATCCATCAGCGCGAGCAGATCGTGGGCAAGCACGGCCTGTTGTCCTGAACGCGGCGTTTGCGCCGACAGGAAGCGCGTCGGCCCATAACCGCGCAAGTACGGCGCGATGACGCGGCAGCCAGCCGCGACCAGCAGCGGAGTGACCTCATCGTAGGCATGAATGTCGTACGGAAAGCCATGCAGCAGCAGCACCGGTGTACCGTGCGCACTGCCGCTGTCTTGATATGAGATCGCGAGAACGCCTGCGTCGATCGACTTCAACATGCTATTGGCCTTTTTTCATGTCTGCCGTGGGCGACGCGACATAATTTAATGTTTTAAATTTCATCGGTTACGCGACCCGGGTTTGACGCGTGCGTAAAGGTGATTTATTAATAGCGACGCTGTGGAGGTCGTTGCAGTTTCCGCTGTTTCTCGAGGGGGAGATGAGCATGACAACTAACACATCGAAGTACCGGCTATTGGTCCTCATCGCCGCGTGCAGCATCGGTGCGATATTGCCGGCCGCGAGCCACGCCGGCCCGATCGCAGTCGGCCCATTCTATGAGTTTGGATTTCTCGGCGCATCGTTCGCCACCGGTTGCGATCCTACCGATCCTGCTGGTCAGTTTTGCACGCCAAGCTCAGGCACGCCGACCAGCTTTCTCGATGCGCCGCCGTGGACATTCAATGCGCCGTTCGGCGGCTTGCTGCTTACCGTCACCGATGTCTTTCAGGCGGGCGATCGATTCGATGTCTACGACTTCGGGGCGCTGATCGGATCGACATCCAGCCCGTCCGGCTCGGCAGACTGCGGCGATGATCCGGTGTCGTGCCTCGCGGATCCGAACATCAGCAAGGGCTTGTTCAAGCTGGCTGCCGGCGATCACTCTATCAAGATATACGCCTCGAGCGCCGACTCGGGGGTAGGTTACCTGCAGGCGTCCGCGATACCGGAGCCCCGCTCCTTCCTATCCTTGTGTATTGGCGCATTCGGTTTGTTATGGGCGATGCGCCGCCGTTTTTTGGGCTGAACGCGAATGAGTTGAAGCTAACATCGACAGGCGACTCGATCGGGAGACCAGCATGACGAAGATATCCATACCCAAACAGCGGTCGAATATCAGCAAGTGGAATGCGCACGGCATGGCGCTCCTGATGGCCAAGGTCTGTGCAGCGCTCATGGCGATTTCCGCGGTTTCTGCGGAGGTTCTGGCCGCTACGCGATTTGTCGGGCCGACCTCTTCGCAACCTTTGGCACTGAGCGCTGACGACGCATTTCTCGCGGTCGCCAACCCTGACAACAACTCGGTTAGTTTCTTCGACGTGCGTGGCGACCACAACCGGCGCGTTGCGACGGTGCCGGTACAGACCGAGCCGAACGGCGTGGCCTTTATGCCGGACGGCAGGAAGGCCTATGTGGCTAACACCGTTTCCGGCACCGTCACGGTGATCAAGACCAACATTGCCAACGGCGTGGTGCAGCGTCCTCTGAAGCATATCGAGGTCGGCACCGAGCCGTACGGACTTGCGCTCACGCCCAATGGCAAGAAGCTGTACGTTACCAACGCGCGTTCGAATTCGGTTTCGGTGATCGACACGGCGACCGATACGGTGATCGCAACGATAGCCAACGTCGGTTTCGAACCGCGCGGCATCGCAATTTCCAACGATGGCGATGCTGACGATTACGACGAGACGGTTTATGTCACGCAATTTCTAGCGCTGCCGATTGCAGGCAAGATCGACGGCGCCGACGACAGTAAGCGCGGGTGGCTGACTGTGTTGTCGACCGCGAACGACAGCATCGTCAGCACGATTGCGCTCAATCCGATTACGGACACGGGCTTCAAGGCGACCGGGGATGCGCTTGCGCGCGTAGCGCCCGGCGATCCAACCGACCCGGCCAACTTCACCTTTACCACCGGCGCTTATCCGAATCAGCTCAACAACGCCGCGATCCACGGCAATTTCCTCTACGTGCCGAATACCGGCTCATCGCCGAATGGACCGGTCCGCTTCGATGTCAACACGCAAAGTCTGCTGCATCTGGTCGACCGTACCAGCATCTCGGATGCCAGAAAGACTATCAATATGCACGTCGCGGTAAAGAACCAGACCAATCCAGCCAAGCTGTTCATCACACAGCCCTGGGCGATTGCGTTCAAGCATCAGACTGACGAAGGCTACGTGGTGAGCGCGGCCAGCAACATCGTCGTGAAGCTTGCGGTCAGTCCGGCCGATGGGTCCGCCACGGTACAGTCCGATCCTTCCGACTTGACCCGTGTACTGCAAATCAAGGTCGGAAAAAATCCACGCGGGATTGTGATCAACACGACCGACTCACGTGCTTACGTGATGAACTTCATCTCGCGCGACGTTAGCGTACTCAACCTGACCACATTGCCGGAGCAGGTGCTCGGTACGCTGACATCTGCCGCGCTGCCTGTTGCCGGTACGCTCGCCGATAAAATTCTCATCGGCAAAGAGTTGTACAACACCTCGGTTGGCGAGTTCGACGCGACCGCTGCGGGAAAGCCGGTGGCTGGCCGGATGTCGAGGGCCGGCTGGGGCTCCTGTGCGGCCTGTCATGCGCCCTGGGGATTGTCCGACAACGTCGTCTGGATTTTCCCGCCCGGGCCGCGGCGAACGATTCCGCAGCACACCGACTTCGATCAGACCAGCGCACTGCGACTGATTCAGCGCGCGCTCAACTGGTCCGCGGAACGCGACGAAGAGGAAGATTTCGAGCTCAACATCCGCGCCGTGTCGTCTGGTGCCGGTTTGATCGTGCTGGAAGACGGAATCACGCCAGATCCCGCGGTCACCAACTTCACACCGCTTGCCAATGGCGGACGCAATCAGGTCAAGATTCGCGGCGTGGGCGCATGGGATGCGATCAAAGCGTTCGAGCAGTACGGCATTCGCGCGCCGATTTCGCCGGCCACGAAGACCGAACCCGATGTCATCGCCGGCTTCGCCCTGTTTATTGCCGCCAACTGTCAGCAGTGTCACGGCGGCCCGCAATGGACCAGCAGCAAGGTGCGCTTCACGCCGCCTCCGAGTGCCGGGCTGGTCGATGCGAAGGGGCAGTTGATCGGCGAGCCGAGGAACGTCGCGACGTTCGACGCGACGGCGTTCAATGAAGTGCGACAGAATGCCGCGCCGGCGCTGGGCGTGGACGGCTTTGCGCCGGCTTCGTTGTTATCTTTATTCGCGTTCCCGCAAACGTTTCTGCATAACGGTGTCGAGACGACGCTCGACGGCGTGCTGGCCAATGTTACGCACCGCAGTGCCGGCACCGGCGGTGTCGACACGCTGTCGTCGGCGGCGGATCGCCAGAAGGTCGTCAAGTTTTTGCTGACGATCGATGCCGCGACGCCGCCGCTTACGCCTTGAAGTCACGCGTACCATGCGGGCATCGCCGTTCCCGCGTAGTGTTGCCAGGACTAAATATGAGACGTCTTCTCCACGCCGCTGCAGTGTCGATCTTCGTGAGCTGTTTGCGGCCGGCGAGCGTTTCCGCGCACGAAGAAGAGCAAGCGCCGACGGGCTCGCCGGAGAAGCTAGGGCGCGTTGAGTTTCCAGTCTCCTGTAGTGCGCCAGCGCAACAGGAATTCACTCGGGCGGTCGCACTCCTGCACTCGTTTGATTATCCCGAGGCGATGAATACGTTCACGCGGGTAACGCAAGTCGATCCGGCGTGTGCAATGGGTTACTGGGGCGTGGCGATGTCGGCGTGGTATCCGCTGTGGTATCCGCCGACGAAAGAGTCGCTCGCCCAGGGCAGCGCTGCGGTCCGAAACGCCTTGCAAACCGGAGCGAAAACCGACCGCGAGCGCGACTACATCAATGCCATTGGCGCGTTCTTCCAAGACTATGAACAGGTCGATCACAAAGCGCGCGCGCTAGCATATGAGCGCGCGATGGCGGCGCTGCACGAGCAGTATCCGCAAGACAGCGAAGGCGCCGCGTTTTATGCGCTCGCGTTGCAAGCTGCTGCAGATCCGAACGATAAGACTTATGCGAAGCAATCCAAGAGCGGCGCAATTCTCGAGCAGCTCTACGCCGCTCAACCGGATCACCCGGGCGCCGCGCACTATCTGATTCATGCCTACGACTATCCCGAGCTCGCTGCGCGCGCCCTACCGGCCGCTCACCACTACGGCGATATCGCACCCTCGATACCGCACGCTCTCCACATGCCGTCGCATACGTTCATCGCTTTGGGGCTGTGGCCCGAATCGATTGCGGCAAATCTGAGAGCGAACGCCGCGGCCAAGCGGCTCGATAGGATACAGGAAGAACTGCACACGATGGACTATCTCGTGTACGCGAACCTGCAGATGGCACAGGATCAGACAGCCAAAGCGGTGGTCGATGCGCTGAACGACATCAAGATCGGTGAGAAGCACACACTCGGGATGGATTATGCAGTCGCGGCCGGCCCCGCGCGTTTCGCGCTCGAACGGCGCAGCTGGCGCGAAGCTGCCGCATTGAGTCCGCAGGCCAGTAGTTTTCCGGTGACCAACGCGGTGACCTATTTTGCGAGAGCTCTCGGCGCGGCCCGCAGCGGCTCGCCGAATCAGGCAGAGACGGACGTCGCGAAACTCGCTGAGCTGCGCGACCGATTGCAGCAAGCCAAACAGGACTACTGGGCGAAGCAGGTCGATATTCAATATCGCAGCGCGTTAGCCTGGCTGCAGCTTGCCAAAGGTATCAGCACAGAAGCATTGGCAACCATGCGCTCTGCGGCCGACCTCGACGAGACTACCTATAAACATCCGATAACGCCGGGGCAGATTTTGCCGGCACGCGAGCTGCTGGCGGACATGCTCTCCACGCTCGATCGGCCAGAGCAGGCGTTGGTCGAGTACGAGGCGTCTTTGCGTATGGCGCCGAATCGGTTCAACGGGGTGTATGGCGCTGCGCACGCGGCCCATGCAGCCGGTGATGAGAGCAAAGCGAAAGCCTACTACGCGCAGTTGCTGGCGCTATGTCAGGCGCCGGACTGCAAGCGCGTCGAGTTGCGCGAAGCCAGCAGATTTCTGGCGACGAACTGAGCCGGCGGCTTCGTAGCGCGCCGGCAAGCGCGCTAGCCGCAGAGGCGGACCATGGTATTGAGCAAATGCTCGATCACAGCGTTTAAGTCCTTGCAGCGGCCGGTGTGCACCGGCGAGGTTTGTATGATCGCGCTGCGCGGGGCGACCAGCCAGTGAAAGCGCTCGCGCGGCGTGAGCAGACCGATCGGCCCGGCAGGCTCGCCGCCGGCGCATGCGATCGGAATGGTCGCGAGATGTGCGCGGATCGAGGCGAGATCGAGCGACGGATCGAGTGCCGACAAGCGTGCTTCGTCGAGCTCGATGCGCGACTCGAGAAATCCGGTCGCCTGGCACGAGACGATCACGCCGACATTGATGAATTCCTCCCGCTCGACGCGCGGGACCACCCGAATCACCGCGTAATCATAGGTGGCGTGATCGCGCACGAATCGCCTCCTCGAGAAAAGCACGGGGTTGCTGCAGCCGGTTCAAAAGATACGCCTGGTATGCATCGCGCTGCTCCGCGCTGCCGCCGATTGCCGGATCTCTGATCAACCATGCGTCGGGTACGAGTCCCACGATGTCTGCGATGCGCTCCGGCGTTAGCCGCGCGCTCATCTGCTTATCGATTTCGCGCAAGGTCGCGGCATAGCGCAGCAGCACGTGATCTTTGATCAGCGCAAACGCATCGCCGCTGCGCTCCAGATAGCGATCCCAGGCGTGATGGAAATACAGCGCCGCGCCGTGATCGATAAGCCAGAGCCGGCGATGCCACATCAGCATGTTGGTGTTGCGCGGTGTGCGGTCGACGTTGGTGGTGTAGGCGTCCAGCCACACGATCGACGACGCCAGATCGGCATCGGGTTTTTCTGCAATTGGATCGAACGTCGCCGCTCCGGGCAAATAATCCAACCCGAGATTGAGCCCGGCACTCGCCTTGATCAAATCTTGGATCTCCGGATCGGGCTCGGTACGCGCGAGCGCGGGGTCGAGATCGACGAACACCAGCTCAGGCACCGGCAGCTCCAGCGCACGCGCAATTTCGCCGGCGATCAATTCTGCAACCAGCGCTTTCGGCCCCTGTCCCGCGCCGCGAAATTTCAGCACGTACATACCGTCGTCGTCCGCCTCGATGATGGCAGGCAGCGAGCCGCCTTCGCGCAAGGGTGTCACGTAGCGCGTGGCGGTTATGGTCCTTAAGGTTTGCATTTGCCGGATGCTAAATCGAATTGTCGAGCAGCGTGGTGTGCACCCAGATGCCGCGCATCACTGCGATGCCAGCGCTTTCACCAGCCGGTACAAATATTCCTGTCCTTGATAAAACGCCTGCGCGGTGATGCGTTCGTCCTTACCGTGAAAGCGCTCGTCGATCGCGTCCAGCGCCAGCCCGGAGTGGCCGTAGGTTGGAATGCCGGCGTTTCTCAGAAAGCTGCCATCGGTTGCACCCGCCGACATCGTCGGGATGATGGGTACGCGGGCCAGAATTGCGCACTGATCCGCTCGACCGTCTGCACGATTCCCGGGTCGAGCGGGGAGGGCGCGCTTGCCACATGGGTCCACACCGCGGTCACCGAGATTTGTTCGTCGTCGAGAACCCGCACGAGCGTGGCCTGCACTTGTTGCACCGGTTCGCCGGGCAGCACGCGGCAGTTCACCGTCGCACGTGCGGTCTGCGGCAATGCATTCACGGCGTGACCGGCTTCCAGCATGGTCGCCACGCAAGTGGTGCGCAATTGCGCGTTGAACGTTGGACTGGCCGATAGCCGTTCGATGGCGGCGGCGTCGGGGTGATCGGAGGCGACGGATTGCATGTCCGCGCCGACTAGCGGTTGCTCCAGCGGTGCGGCGCGCTCCAGCCACGCGCGCGTCGTATCGTTGAGCTTCACCGGAAATTCGAACGCGCCCAGCTGTACCAGCCCTTTCGCCAGCCGATAGATTGCGTTGTCCTTCACCGGCAGTGCGCTGTGGCCGCCGGGATTTTTTACTTCCAGCATGAAATTCACCGGCACTTTTTCGCTCGTCTGCAATCCGTTGCGCGCGGGCTTACCGTTGCTCATGCTGACGCGGCCGCCTTCGTTCAGCGCGAATTCCGCGTCGATCAAGTTGCGCTTGTTGGCGATCAGCCACTGCATGCCGACCCCGTTGCGATCGAGAATTTCCTCGTCGGTCTCCAGCACGAGAATAATGTCGCGATCCAACTGTAGGCCTTCCTGTTTGTAGCGGATCAAATTTGCGACGAAGGCCGACGCCATATATTTGTCGTCGCCTGTGCCGCGTCCGTAAAAATAGCCGTCCTGCTCGAGAAACTTGAACGGTTCGACCGACCAGTCCTCGCGCTTGGCTTCGACGACGTCCAGATGCGCGAGCAGCAGCATCGGTTTGCGCCTACCGGTGCCGTGCAGCCTTGCCACCAGATTGCCCTTCTGCGGCGCGGGGCTGAATACCTGCACGTCCGCATCGGCGAACCCGGCTGTACGCAACCGCGCCGCCATCGCTTGCGCAGCGCGCGCAGTATCGCCCGTCGCGGTGACCGTGTTGATCTCGACCAGCTCTTGCAAAATCTCGCGAGCGAGCCGCTGGTGTGGCAGCGTTTGAGCGAGACCCGCGTTGCTGACACCAGCCAGCGCGCCGATCAGCGCCGCTGTTACGGCTGCAGACGCGCATAAACGCATGACGTTGCTCCGGGGAAAAAGCCGTCAGCATGCCACACTGTTCCGGAGTGAGCGGGCGCTCGGCGTCACTTAAGCCCGATCGATGAGCGCAAATCCGCGGCTCGCATAGGGGCTTGCACCACATTGCGCGCTAAATTTCTTCTTCCCGATGACCGCGTGTGTGGTTGCGCATACAGAAATAGGCCAGGCTGCTGAGAACGGTGGCGCTTGCCAACAGCAAAACGGCAACTAAGATAGCGAGCTTGGCCGATAGGGATTTCACGCGAACCTCGTATGGCGGCAATCGGTGCGACGCTCCGGGAACGCAAGCGCTGCGTCAGACGGATCGATTCCGGCACGCCGACGCCGAAACCTAAGCGTGCCTGGCGCCCGCAGCCTGCTACCGGGACCCGCAACGAGCGTGGCCCTCAAACCTTGTGCATGCACGACAGGTTGCTTGCCTTCTTGCAGTTAGGGTAAGGTTGCCGGACAACGTCGGCGGCGCGAATCGCCGCTTATTCGTAAACTCAAACAAGTCGATACGGGAGATCTCGCGTGAATCATCGAACCGTACTGCTGGCCGGAGCACTATTGGCTAGCGCATCATTTTCTGCGTTCAGCGCCAGTTTTCGGGCCGAGGTAGAAGGCAATACGCTGGTTGTTTACTCGACGACCGACAAGGACGAAGCTTGTTATTCGATGGTTACGTTCTCCTATCAAAAAGACGATAAGCGCGAGACTCGGCGATTCGTGTGCAACACGTTTGCGCGTGGGCAGAAAGATTTTCGCTTCTGCGAGCGCACCGATCCCGCGTTCGTCGATCTCAAGGTAGAAGGGCCGGTTACGGGAACCTGCGGTTAGCCGATAGCGCGGCTGCACGCGATCACGGTGCGCGGAGAAACCGCGTGGAAGAACCGGTGCATGGTGAAGCCGATGCATTCAATGCGCAAAATTTACCCTGGAGTCGATCATGGCCGATACAGCGAATGCCGAGTTGGTCCGCAAATCCAAAATTGGCATCGAACTCACCGACGAGCAGTGCACGGTACTGGCGAAATTAATCGAAGTGCAGGGATACGCGGACGGTGAGGTGGTGGTCGAAGAGGGCGCAATCGACGACAACTTGCGCGTCGTGCTTGCGGGCGCCCTGGCCGTCGCGAAACGGTCGGACGACGAATGGGTGCGGTTGAATGTGCTCACCGCGGGCGATCTTGCCGGAGAGCTCGCGTTTCTGGATTCGCGCCCACGCTACGCCGCGCTGGTGGCGCTGGGGCCGACCCGCGTTTTCAGTCTGCAGCGCGAGCGGCTCGAATCCCTGTTAACTCAGGATCCGGTGATCGTCTATCGCGTCATGCGCGGGATTACGCGATTCGCGCATCAAGTGCTCCACAGCAGCGGCTCACAGATGCAGGAGCTCACCGCGTATTTGTACAAATCGAAGGCTAAGTACTAGCGCGTTCAGTACCAGCGCCCCCGCAATTAGCGCCCCCGGTACTAGCGCCCCCGGTACTAGCGCCCCCGGCGCACGCGCCGTAAGGATCAGGCGCACGCGCCCGTAACGATCAGGTGCACGCGCCCGTAACGATCACGCGCCGTAACGATCAGGCCGAAGAACGCGCCCGCTTTGATGGCAACGCGCGGCCAAGTCTCAGCGCTTTCTTCTGGGAACCATATGTCCGGGCTTTCGTACGCCCGAATAGCGCCGGTCTAGCCCCAGCAGCAATAGACCGAATAGCGGTACGAAGATGTCGGTGTAGAAAATAATGCCGGCATTTCCCGGCGCGAAATTATGCGCGGTCACCATCTGCACCGCATGGCCGCCCGCTGCGCCGAGCAGAAAACACGCCGGTGCGATCACCGCCGCAGCGCGTATGTCGAAACTTCCGCGGTACGCAATGAATCCCAGCACTGAAAATCCCAGGCTCGCGAAACCGACTTCCGCTTGGAATGGGCTGTTGTCCCAGCCGATGAAACGCGCTGTCATCTCGCTGAAGAAAACGTAGAAAAAACGAAGTTGTACAAAAAGGCGAGCGCGATAGAAAACAGCAGATAGTTGGCGAACAACGCTTCGTTGATAGTCGCCGAGGTCGTTTTTTTCCCCAGCAGCGACACGCCGGCGACGAGCAATCCGAGCACCAGCATCGTCAGCGTGAAGTTCTGCATGCAGAACCGAAGTGCGGCAGCCATTCATCCTCCGTGTCGTCGCTGGAAACGGCGCAGCGACGGTGAAGCAGAAAACGCAAGCGTAGCGGAATTTGCGAGTCCACTGGCGGTGGAATGCGTTTGAACCGATTCCCAAGCCTGTCGATCACCTCAGGCAGGCAACTGCGGCGATCGGTGCGATTGGATAGCCACAGCGCTAGCGGTCGACCGATATGCTTAGTAACCTGGCGCGCCACCATCGCTGCGAGCCGGGCTTCAGTGTAGGCGCTCACGCGTTGGCGGCCGACGATCATCACGCCGGACCATTTCGGCGACCGCTAAACCGGCTGCTTAGCGCAGCGAGTTAGCGTACTGACGGCACGCGCAGTACAGCGTCGCGCACCGCGTCCGGATCGAGTGTAAACCGGACCGGGAAGTGGGCGGGCCGAGGTGCATCGATCGGCGCGCAATGCTAGGCTTCCGATACTCTTGGAGATGGATTTATGTTTGCTTTAGTTGCCGTATGTGTGCCGCTCATTATTTGCTTGCCGTCCATCGTAGAACAGATAGAACAAAAGCGCGCCGAGTTGCGCACCAGCGATGTTGCGCGCAACGAAGAGAACTTCGCGTTTAACCAGACCATGCAGGACCTCGGGCGCGCCCGCGCCGAGGCGCACCGCAGCGGCATCGACACTTACGACGACACGGACGCGCTCCACGCCGCCGTTGCCGCGCACGTCGCGGCGCAGGATCATTTCGATGCGCAATGGGACAAGACAGAAACGCAGATCCGTACGCTCGCGTGCAGGCTGGAGCTGGCGAGATCCGCCTCGTTGAACGCAAAGCGTTCTCAGGACAATGCCAGCGCACGCGATGCGGCGCAAAACGATACCGGAGACCGATGCGAATCGAGCGAGACGAAATAAATCACCCATGCCGCCCGGCGTGCATCTGACGATGTATCTGCGCGATTCTGAACGCCGCACATGTTCTGAACTTTGCACATGCCCTGAACTTTGCACATGCTTGGCGCAACGCCCCATCCCTGTGATACAGCGGTAATTCAGTCCGCGGACGATCCGTCGCAGACGAAGACCTCGCCCGGCTGGATCCTGGCTGCGACGATACTTGGCTCGAGCATGGTATTTATCGATGGCACCGTGGTTAACGTCGCGTTACCGGCGTTGCAGACGCAGTTCAACGCGTCGGCGTCAGGCGCGCAGTGGGTTATCCAGTCGTATGCGCTGTTTCTCGCTGCGCTGTTGCTGGTCGGCGGCGCGCTGGGCGATCGCTACGGACGACGGCGCGTGTTCAGCATCGGCGTGTGCGTTTTTGCCGGCGCATCGGTGTGCTGCGGGCTGGCGACCAGTCTGATGCAGTTGATCGTCGCACGCGGCGTGCAAGGCGTCGGCGCAGCGCTGCTTGCGCCCGGCAGCCTCGCCATCATCGGCGCGAGTTTTCCCGAAGCAACGCGCGGACGTGCGATCGGCACGTGGTCCGGCGCAACCGGCATCACGGCGGCTATCGGTCCCGCGCTGGGCGGCTGGCTGATTGATCATGCGTCGTGGCGCTGGGCGTTCTTCATCAATGTACCGATCGCAATCGCCGTGTTCTTGATCGCCGCGCGATTTGTACCGGAAAGCCGTAACCCGGGCACCACGAAGCTGGACTGGCCGGGTGCCGCGCTCGCCACACTCGGACTTTGCGGCATCGTGTACGGCCTGATGGAAGCACCGGATCGCGGCTGGCACGACACGACTGTCATCGCGACGTTGGTTGCCGGTGTCGTTGCGCTCATGGCTTTCGTGCTGGTCGAGGCGCGATCGCACGCACCGATGCTGCCGCTGCATCTATTTCGTCTGCGCGATTTCAGCGGGGCGAATCTTCTCACGCTGCTGTTGTACGGTGCGCTCGGCGGCGGCTTGTTTTTCTTTCCGATCAACTTGATTCAAGTGCAGGGCTACTCCGCGACAGCGGCAGGCGCCGCGCTGCTGCCATTCATTGCGGTGATGGTTCTGTTTTCCCGTTGGGCCGGCGGATTGGTGGCGCGCTACGGTGCAAAGTTGCCGCTGTCGATCGGCCCGACGATCGCCGCCATCGGCTATCTTTTGCTGTCGCTGCCCGGCATTGGCGGCAGTTACTGGACCACGTTTTTCCCTGCGACTCTGGTAATGGGTTTCGGGATGGCAGTGAGCGTAGCGCCGCTGACGACAGTGGTGATGAACACGGTGGGCCGCGACCTCGCGGGTTTGGCGTCCGGCGTCAACAACGCTGTTTCGCGGACGGCGACTCTGCTTGCGATCGCGCTTCTCGGTGTGATCATGGCGCATCAATTCAGTCACGTGCTCGAGCGGCACTTGACCAGTCTCGAGCATGCGTCGCAACCCGTGCGCGACGCGGTCTATGCTCAGCGCGGCAAATTGGCCGGCATCGAGATTCCCGCCGACGTCGACGAAGAAGTGCGTGCAACGGTGTCTTTGGCGATCAAGCAATCTTACGTTTCCGGCTTTCGTCTGTTGATGCGGATTTGCGCGGCGCTCGCGCTGCTGGCTGTGGTGCCCGGCTGGATCCTGATCAGCGGTAAGCACGTCGCAAAGAACGAGGCTGAACAACGCGAGCGACGATGATTGGCCGAGGCGGCCGCTTTGGCAGATAATCGGCACGCCGGCTGCTAGCAAGCGCCAGTAAGATCGTGCTGCAGCAACGTCCGATGCTTTGTTCAACGCTATGGGGAGGAATCATGGCCAACACGCCTTTCATGCCGACGCACGAAGGACTCAGCGCGTCGGCCTCGCGCTACGTGAACGTCGACGCGCTGCCATGGAAACCGACCGCATCGCCCGGCATCGACATCAAGGTGCTGATGGAAGACAAGGACAGTGGGTTGCTCACCGCACTGTTCCGCTGGGCGCCGGGTTCGCAACTCGGTTTGCACGAACACATCGATATCGAGCAGACCTACATCCTCTCAGGCAGTCTGGTCGATGAAGAAGGCGAAGCGCGCACCGGCGATTACGTGTGGCGCCCGAAAGGCAGCCGGCACATCGCGCGTTCTCCTGACGGCGCGCTGATCCTGGCGTTTTTTCTGAAGCCGAATAAATTCTTTAGTCCAGCCGAGGCGGCAAGCATGTCGGCGAGCAGCGAACCGGCGAAAGTCTAGTGTCCTGTCCCAACAATTCGCAGCCGAAAATTCGACGATAGTCGGCGCCAGGCCATGCTGCGAATCCCCGCCAGGTGTTCAATCTGGCTGTGGTTCGCGCATTGCCCGGCACCGATTTCGCAGTTTTCCTCATAAGTAATGTGCCACCACCGGCCTGCAGCTCCGCGTTTCAGACCGGCAGAGATCCCGCGCACTACTGGGACCGGACGCT
>JBDTMS010000011.1:0-16770 GCA_039934195.1 Betaproteobacteria bacterium | reverse complement strand
CAGCCCGGCCAGCTTAGGTCGCAATTTTCCGTCAGTCGCCGCCCGCTGCGAGGCGGTCTGTCGTAGACCGTTGACGCTCTGCGCCAGGCCTTTCAACGTGTTGCGAAGCTGGTCGTTGGCTTGCTCAAATCGCGCAACCAGGCTCTGCTTTTCCACGAATGCGTTGCGCAGCCCTGTAACGCCGAGATCCAGCGAGCGGTCCATCAACGGCGTCGTTTCGGTAGCCAGGTTTTCGAGAATGCTCGCGAGGCGCGCTGCCGGGCGCTCCACGGGAGATTCCGTCGAAAAAGGATCGCTGCGCGCAGCGGCAATATTGCGATTCCATGCGGTATCGACTTCCTTGAGACCGCGCAAATCGCTGCCGATCTGCGCCTGGCGGCGCAAGTCGGTACCCTGGCTCATGACGTAGAGAAACGCGAGGATTCCGACCAGCACCAGAGCGAAAAGAATCCGCAGGACTTTGCCGAGCATGGGTTCGATTATCAACGTGCGATTGGCCATCTGCACACATCAAAGGTTGATGCTGCTGGCCTATCGATAAGCTTTGGGGTAACAAAGTATTATCAGCAAAATGCACGTCTTATGCCACCTTTGACGATCTGTCTACCCAGACTGTCGCAGATAGCGAAAAACTGCCGGAGATAGCGAAAAACGTGCGGTTGGTTGCTAGCGCGCCTTGCCGAGGCCGGGTTGTTTCGCCCGGGCCGGGGCGGTCGAAACGCTCGCCGACGCCCGGCTGGCGAGCGATCTAGCGCTTTTGCCGATACTGTATGATCGAACCTCATTTCCCGCGCAATCGACATACGATCCGAAACCGCGCCGTAACCACGTTGTCTTACCGGTCGATTGCATGCTGTGAGCTAGAACGGCAGATCCGTGCCGCAGTACGTTCCACTGGTAATGCCACGACGCCAGTCCGAGTTTTTTCAAAGGAAATTTCATGACCGCCCAAGAGCGGGAACTGGCAGAACTGATCGTTGTAACCCTGAATCTCGAGATGAAGGCCGATGAGATCGATCCCGCCGCACCGCTGTACGGCGAAGGCCTGGGATTGGACTCGATCGATATCTTGGAAATCGCGCTTGCCGTCTCTAAGACGTACGGCTTTGAGCTGCGCTCCGACGATAGCGACAACATCAAGATCTTTACGTCGCTGCAAAGTCTAAATGAGCATGTACAGGCCAAGCGAACGAAGTGAGCTCGGCTGACGCCGCGAAACCGGATCCGCTCGCGCGCTGCATCGCTTCGGCAGCGCTAGCAGCGAGCAGCACCGGGATGCGCAATTGAGCCAGGAATGGATGGACCAGCGCGAGCTGGGAACGATAGCCGCCATCCGCATCGTCGTCGGCATTATGCTTCGGGTCGGCCGCCCTCTGGCTCGCTATACACGTTATCCGGTCTGCCTCTACTACCTCCTGTTTTTTCCTAAAGCCCGCAAGGCCTCGCGCGACTATCTCGCTCGCGTCCTGCCGCGCAAGCCTACGTTGCGTGACATCTTTCGGCATTTCATGTCGTTTGCGACGATCGCCATGGATCGCTTTTTTCTGCTCAAAGAGCGCTACGATTTGTTCAATATCGAGCTCCACGGTGAGGACGTCCTCACCGAAGTGCACGAGCGCGGCCAAGGCTGTTTGTTGCTTGGTGCGCATATCGGCAGCTTCGAAGTGCTGCGTGCTCTGGGCACGACCAACCAAATTGAGGTTGCCGTGGTGATGTACCAAGAAAATGCGCGCATGGTGAATAGAGTTGCGAAGGCAATCAATCCGGCACTTGCCGAATCAATCATATCGCTCGGACATTTCGATTCGATGCTCAAGGTGCAAGAGCGTCTGGAACGCCGCCAATGGGTTGGGATCCTGGGGGATCGCGCATTAACAGATGAAGGTCAGACGCGCGTACCCTTCTTAGGCGACACGGCCGCATTCTCGACGGCGACGTTTCAAATCTCGCTGGCGCTCAAGCGTCCGGTAATCTTTATGGTTGGGTTGTATCGGGGCGGCAATCGGTACGATCTGCACTTCGAGAAATTACTCGACCCGCTTTCAGTCGAGCGGGCGGACCGCGCCGAGGCGATCGATCACGCCGTGCGCGCCTATGTGCAGCGATTGGAATGGTGCTGCAAAGAGGCGCCGTACAACTGGTTCAACTTCTATGACTTCTGGGACCACTCCGAGCCATGAGTGATTCTGTATTCGATGCGACAGCGATCGTCGATCGCCGGACGGATCTGTCTGACTATTCGGTCGACTGCACCTTACGGCGCCCGAGATGCCGATAACCTCAGTCCGCTCGGGCTTGGACGAGCGCGCCGACCTCTTCCCAGCAGAACTGCTGCCGCTATTCGATTCCCGCTTCATCGTCTCATGGGACTTGTTCGAAGAATACATAGCGCGGCTCGCGTTGCAGATCTTTCAATCCATCGGATTGGACCGCCCGTTCGAAGATGAAGCGAGCGTTCGCGAGCTCGTGACGCGCGCTCAACTCGATCCGCTTGCCGCCCCCATCCCGGTCGCATGGATTCTGTCCATACTCGCAGCGCGCGGCTGGATCCGAACGCAGAAGTCGGGCGCTGACGAGATTCGCTATCGAGCTGATGCGCGCCTACCCGAACTGGATCCGAACGAAATTTTGGTCGCCCAACAAGCGCACGACGCGAGCTGCTTGCCCTCGTATAGCATTGCTGCGCTCGCGGCCGCGCAATATCCGGCAGTTCTGCGCGGACAGATCAGCGGCGAGCAGGCACTGTTCGGCCCAGAGGGCATCAGCGCGTGGGTAAAGTATTTCGCCAACACCAATCCGCTCTATGCCATCAGCAACGCGGTGGGAGCGATTGCCGCGCAGCGCGCCCTCGCCGGCTTTCCAGGTGCGATTCTCGAGCTCGGCGGCGGGCTCGGCAGCGGCGCGCAAGCCATTCTGGATCGACTGGCGCCATCCGGTCCCGCAAAAGATATCTCGCGCTATCACTTCACGGAAATCTCCGCGTTGTTTCTCAAACGCTCCGAGCGAACGTTGAGCTCGTCGAAGGCGCGCTGCGAATTCGTTTTTTCCCGCTTGAATATCGATCGCCCATTCGCCGAGAGCGACGTCGCCCCGGAAACCTATGCGCTCGTATATGGCGTCAACGTGCTGCACGTCGCAGCCGATCTCGAAGCGACGCTGCACGAGATCAGACAGTGCCTGCGACCCGGCGGGTCCCTGGTGGTTGCCGAATGCGTGCGACCGTTTCCGAATACGCCGCTGCATCTTGAGCTGGTGTTCAATTTGCTCGCGTCGTTCCGCGACCCCGTTCTCGTTCCCAAATGGCGCCCCAATGGCGGCTTTCTCACTACCGACCAATGGCAGGCAGCGTTCGCCGCGAACGGATTTGACGATGTCCGCTGTTATCCGGATATCGCGAATATCCGCGACAGCTATCCGTCGTTTTCGATCGCCGCGATCACCGGCAAGCGCATGTGATAGCAGAACTGGTCATCCCGTCGGGCGGCGCCTATTTTGAGGGCCACTTTCCAGGACGGCCGATTCTGCCGGGCATTCTCGAGCTGAAGCTCATTGTCGATGTCCTGCAGCGTGAGCTCGAAATAACAGCACCACTACAAAAAATCGTCTTCACGCGGTTTCGTCAGCTCGTGCTACCCGGAGACCGCTTGGCAATTTCGGCGCGGCGGTTGCCGAACGAGCACATTCGGGTTGAAGCGATGCGGGATGATGTCGCGGTGGCGCAAAGCGAGCTGGTATTCGGGCAAACGCTGGCGTCCGACGAGCCCAAGCGATCCAAACCCGCATTGCCGAGCCCGACCATCGGGCAGATAGCGATAGGGGATCTCCTTCCGCATCATCCACCGATGCGGTTCATCACGTCGATCCTGGATGAGCAGCGTGAAGGTGTGATATGCGACGGATGCATTCCAAGCGCGTGCGCCCTTTCCGTCGAAGGCAATGCACCGGCTTTCGCAGCATTGGAAGCTGGCGCACAAGCGGCCGCAATCTGGGAAGCACTGCGACATCGAAGCCACGGTGGAGCGCCGCAGCCGACCGTGGGGTACCTCGTATCGCTAAGAGACGTCGACTTATTTTCGCAGCGCGTACCTTCAGACGAAATGTTCGTCGTATCCGCCAAGCTGATTGCCGCTGCGCCGCCGTTGACGCACTACCAAGTCGAGGTGGTACTGGGTGCGAAACAAATTCTCAGCGGCAAGATCGCAACGTTTTTAACAAGACAGACTTTGTAACTTGCGTCCGCAGGTTTCGGTTCGGATTGCATCGGCACACTTGCCTGCTCTCGACGAGCTTCAGCTTCGTGCCGAGGCGATTGCGATTGCCTGTCTATCGCTGATGAAAACTACTGTTGAGCACTCATCATTACCGCGCCCTTACGCGGGCTCGACATCGCTCGTCGGATCAGCGTGGGCGTTTCACCGGCTCAGATCGCACTTTATCGATCATCCGCTCATCTCGCAGAGATTCGCGCAACTCGTCCAAGCACAGCTCGAGCTTGTAGATTTCCAATTGCATATTCAGTGCCGCCGCCCAACGCGCATCGTAATCGGCTGCAGTTAAGAATTCTCTCCGGCGGGTGGTGTGCAGTATTTCGACTACGCGCAGTAACTCGGTTTGCTTTGTCTTGAACATAAATCGCTCTGTGTCCCTGTTGTAGAGGTTTTGCACCTCCGTCAATGTGTCGCCGCGGTGCGGCGGTATATGGAGGGCGACTGAGTAGTCCTAGTGACCGCACCGATAGCCAACGTTGCGCACGATACGCGGCAACGCGTTGCGCTCACCAGGAATGTCACTAAATCTTTTTTCTCAGAAAGCATCCGTGCAAACTTGAACTAGGAGCGGCGAAATATTTGCGGGACAGTGGAGCTTACGGCGCTGAGGTCGATCGACCTCGGCTTGAGCATGCGGGGCGTGTGCCGTATCGCACTTGGACGAACCGGTGAGAAGGCGTACGCTACTCGCAAAGTCGCTTCTCCTATCTTCGCTGCCAGCCGCGCCCAAGCGACCACCAGGAGCCCTCATGGCCGACGCCGTCTCCGAAGACCTGTTCGACAACCCGATGGGCACTGCGGGATTCGAGTTCATCGAATACACCGCGCCGGAGCCCGATAAGCTGGGAAGCACATTCGAGCAGATGGGGTTCGTCGCTGTTGCGCACCATCGCTCCAAGCGCGTGACGCTGTTCCGCCAGGGCGATATCAACTTCATCGTCAACGCCGAGCCGCAAAGTTTTGCGCAGAGTTTCGCTCGGGTACACGGACCGAGTATTTGTGCCATTGGGTTTCGCGTGCGCGACGCGGGCACTGCGTATAAGCGTGCGCTGGAGCGCGGTGCGTGGGCTGTCGAGTCGCGGCCGGGCCCGATGGAGCTCAACATTCCGGCGATCAAAGGCATCGGCGATTCGCTGCTCTACCTGGTCGATCGATATGGCGAGCGCGGCAGCATTTACGACGTCGATTTCGAATGGGTGAAAGGACAGGATCGAAATCCCGTGGGTGCGGGGCTTACCTATATCGATCACTTGACGCACAACGTGCACCGCGGCCGGATGAACGAGTGGGCACGCTTCTACGAGAACCTATTCAACTTTCGCGAGATCAAGTATTTCGACATCGAAGGCAAGCTGACCGGTCTCAAGTCGAAGGCGATGACCAGCCCCGACGGCAACATTCGCATTCCGATCAACGAAAGCTCGGACGACAAATCGCAGATCCAGGAATATCTAGAGGCCTACCGCGGCGAAGGCATCCAGCATGTGGCTCTGGGGACGCGCGATATCTACGACACGGTGCGCCAACTTCGCTACAGCGGCGTGCCGTTTCAAGGCTCACCGGATACTTATTACGACATGCTCGATCAGCGCGTGCCCGGTCACGGTGAAGACTTATCCAGTCTGCGCGACCTGCGCGTGCTGCTGGATGGTGCGCCGACGCAAGGGCAAGGCCTCCTGTTGCAGATCTTTACAGAGAATCTGCTCGGGCCTATCTTCTACGAAATCATTCAGCGCAAAGGCAACGAAGGATTCGGCGAAGGCAATTTCAAGGCGCTGTTCGAATCGATCGAGGCAGATCAAATCAAACGCGGCGTGTTGGTCGATCCGAAAAAATAGCCCACCGCCCGTCCGTGATTCTCTTCCGACGCTCGCTACGCCGTTTGCGAATTTAGTACACTCGCGATCGACGAATTCCATGAGACCCGCCATGAGCCGATCGAAGCGTTTCCGAGAGTTGCTGCAAAAACCCCCATTTGTCTGCCTCGGCGCACACGATGGCGTCAGCGCAAAGCTCGCTGAGCAAGCAGGCGCACCTGCGATTTACGTCAGCGGCTTCGTAGCTTCGGCAGTTGTCGCCGCGGCACCCGACTTCGGCGTACTAACGCAAACTGAAATGTTCGATCACATCCGCCGCATCTGCCGCGTCACCACCGTGCCGGTCTTCGCCGACGCGGATACCGGCTACGGCGGTGTACTCGACGCTCAACGCACGATTGCGTTGTGGGAAGAAGCCGGCGCCTCGGTGCTGCACATCGAAGATCAAGCGATGCCGAAGAAGTGCGGTCACTTTGTAGGCAAGGAACTGGTGTCGCCTGAAGAGATGCGCCAGAAGTTGCGCGCCATGATCGACGCTCGCACCGATCCCGAATTCTTCATCGTTGCGCGCACCGACGCTGTTGCGGTCACCGGTCTCGACGATGCGATCGAGCGGTTGAAATCGTACGCCGCGGTCGGCGCCGACGGACTCTACGTCGATGCACCCGAGAGCATCGGCCATCTGCAGGAGATCGCTCGCCGGTTAAAGCCGCTCGGCAAACCGCTGCTCTTCAACATGGCGCGCACAGGCAAGAGTCCGTACCTTTCGTTGCAACAAGTCTACGACCTCGGATTCGACTACGCGCTGTGTCCGATCGAGCCTCTGCTGGCGATGCACAAAGCGCTAAAGGAGACGATGGAAACCTTCATGCGCGAGGGCTGCTCGACCAACGCGATCGCGGATCGAATGACGCCATTCGACGAGTTCAACGAGTTCATCGGCCTGCCGGACTTCGTCGCACGCCATCGACGTTACGGGTCGTAGCGCGATGCGCGCCGATGCGACGACACAACTCGAGATGGCGCGCAGGGGCCGCGTCGCCATCCTCACGCTTACGCGGGAGGGGCATGGTAATCGGCTAACTGTGCGGATGGCTGAGCAACTGGCGGAAGCGCTCGAGGCCGTGCGCATGGATCCAGAAATCGGTGCTTGCGTGATCACCGGCCACGGCGATGTGTTTTGCCTTGGCGGAGATTTTCAAGGCGTGGAACCGACCGCTGGCGGGCGCAAGCAATTTGCAGAAGCCTTGGTTCGCATGGACCAAACGATGGCGCAGCTCGGCAAGCCGCTCGTCGCAGCGGTGAACGGCGACGCGCATGCCGGCGGGTTCGGGGTCGTGATCTCGTGCGATCTCGCGGTCGTTTCCGCGGCCGCGACATTCGGCTTGCCTGAAGCAGCCAAAGGCCTATTCCCATTTATCGCCACCGCGATAGTCAAGGACGCGCTGCCGAAAAAGGTATTTTTCGATCTGGTCTACAACGCGCGGCTGTTGAATGCACAGGAAGCCCGCGAGTTGCGTCTCGTAAACGAAGTGGTTCCCAGTTCCGACGTTCTCGATCGTGCTATCGCGATCGCCGAACGCGCGTCGAGCTACAACGCAGAGATCGTTAAGCTCGGACGCGATCTATATTACGACTTGCGCAGCGCAAAGCCTAAGGATGCGTTTGCGCAAGCCGGTGTCGCGCTGATCGCCGCGCTTGCGGAGCGGCAGCGTTCGTCGGACTCGAATTAGCCGCTCGGTGCGGCCGCTCTAACAAAGACGAGTACAGACGTACTGCTGGCGCGCGTGATGAAATATGCGCACGCGCTTCCGCTCACATCGCCCTTACCCGCGTCAGGTCGGCTTGAAATTCATCGCGACGCCGTTGATGCAATAGCGCAGATGCGTCGGCGGCGGACCGTCTTCGAATACATGTCCGAGATGGCTTCCGCACGTCCCGCAATGGACTTCGGTGCGGACCATGCCGTGCGAGCGGTCAACGGTTGTCTCGACGGCACCGGCGATCGGATCGTTGAAGCTCGGCCAGCCGGTGCCGCTTTCGAATTTCAGTTTCGATTCGAACAACGGCGTGTCGCAACCAACGCATGCAAAGCGTCCGGGCCGCTTTTCGCGCAGCAGTGCGCAACTTCCCGGTGCCTCGGTCCCGTGCATCCGCATGACCTGATATTGCTCAGCGGTCAGCATGCGCCGCCATTCGGCATCGGTGCGTGTTACTGCAAATGTCTTTTCCATTGTCTTTTCCATGATTGTCTTCTCTCCGTACTGTCATTGCACATCTACGATCCCTGAAATTCGGCTCTGCCTTCGCGATCGAGCGCTGCAAACGCCTCCTCGGATAGCTCGACTTCGACCGCCCCCACGTTCTCCTCGAGATGAGATACCTTCGATGTGCCGGGGATCGGCAACATCACCGGGCTTCGCTTCAGCATCCAGGCCAGTGCAATCTGGCTGGGCGAGGCCTTGTGGATCTTGGCGATCTTGTCGAGCATCGTACCGGGCTTCGCGAGATTTCCGGCGCCGAGCGGAAACCAGGGAATGAAGCCGATGCCTTGCAGCTCGCAATAGTTGAGGACATCTTCGCTGGTACGATCGACCAGGTTGTAGCGATTCTGCACCGTTGCGACCTTGAAGGTCTTCGATGCTTCTTCGATGTCGGCGACCGACACTTCGCTCAACCCCGCATGCAGGATGATCCCATCGTTTTGCAAAGATTTGATCGCATCGAACTGGTCCTGACGCGGAACTTTCTTGTCGATACGATGCAGCTGCCACAGTCCGATCCGCTCGACACCGAGCTTGCGTTGGCTTTCGATCGCACGCTGGCGCAGATACTCGGGGCGACCGTTGGGAGCCCAAGCGTCCGGGCCGCTTCGCGTGAGGCCCGCCTTGGTCGCTATTAACGCCTTCCCATAAGGGTGCAGCGCTTCGCGAATGAGCGCTTCGGAAACGTCAGGGCCGTAAGAGTCGGCGGTGTCGATGAAATTGACGCCGAGTTGCGGCAGACGCTGCAGTGTGCGAAGCACCTCTGCCTTATCTGCCGGCGGACCCCAGATACCGCGACCGGTGATGCGCATGGCGCCGAACCCCAGTCGATGGATTTCGATATCGCCGCCGATTTTGAACGAGCCGGACTTGCTTGCGTTTGCAGCTGCCATCTTGTCGACCTCAATTGCAGGGTTGTCTGGGAATCTGTGCCCCGGCACAAGCTCTTGCGCGCCGAGCGGGAAATCGAGCTTACGCTTGCGCAAACGTTGGGGCTTGCGCGCCAGGTTTCAACGTGACGGGTTTCGACCTGAAGGCGTACGACGCGTTCCAACTCGAATAGGTCGCGGCGAATTACAACGAGTTCGCGCCAATGCAGGTTCTACAAGAACGGCGCACCGCCGCGGATCATGCGGCAAGGGAACCAGCAGACGCTGTCGGATGGCAGCCGATCGGATCCTTTCCGTTTTCTCGGTATGATCCTGCAAAAGACGTCATCGAGCGCATCGGCAGTGCCGTGCCGATCGATGCTGTTGAATCGCCAGATACCGGTCGATCCATCCTTACCTTCCAGAGCCCGCTTGAGCGACGTTCCCGCAAATCTGCACACACCCATGATGCAGCAATACCTTCGGATCAAGGCCGAGCATCCGGACACGCTGCTGTTCTATCGCATGGGCGATTTCTACGAGCTGTTCTTCGAAGACGCGGAGCGGGCGGCGCGGCTGCTCGACATCACGCTCACGCAACGCGGCGCGTCCGGCGGGCAGCCGATCAAGATGGCCGGTGTGCCGTATCACGCCGCCGAACAGTATCTCGCACGTCTGATCAAGCTCGGCGAATCGGTTGCGATCTGCGAACAAATCGGCGATCCCGCTGCGGCGAAAGGCCCGGTCGAGCGCCGCGTGATGCGCGTGCTGACGCCGGGCACGTTGACCGAAGCATCGCTGCTCGACGATAAACGCGAAAGCTTGCTGCTGGCCGTCAGCCGCAGCAAGTCTCTACTCGGACTGGCGTGGATCAGCCTTGCGTCGGGACAATTTCGCGTGCTCGAAACGCATCCGGACAACTTAGTTTCCGAGCTCGAACGGCTTAAGCCCGCTGAGATTTTGGTGAGTGAAAGCGAAGATGCACTGCTGCCGGAAACCGTTAATTCCGTGATCAACCGCCTGCCGGCCTGGCGGTTCGAGCAAGACTCCGCGGTTCGTTTGCTGGCCAAGCAATTCGGCACGGCAGACCTATCTGGGTTCGGCTGCGACGGCTTGGGACCGGCGCTGTGCGCGGCTGGCGCGCTGATCGACTATTGCCGCGTCACGCAGAGCGGCGAGCTCGCACACGTACGCGCCTTGCAAGTGGAACATTCGTCGTCCTACGTCCGGCTCGATGCCATCTCGCGCCGCAATCTGGAAATCAGCGAAACATTGCGCGGCGAGCGCGAGCCGACCTTGTTGTCGTTGCTCGACACCTGCGTCACATCCGGTGGCAGCCGAATGCTCTTCCACATGCTGCATCATCCGCTGCGCGATCGCGTGGCACTCGAGCAGCGGCTCGATGCCGCTGAGATTCTCATCGGCACCGCGGGCGTGAGTGCATTCATCCCGCTGCGCCAACTGTTGCAGCAAACCGCGGACGTCGAACGCATCACGGCGCGCGTGTCGTTGCGCAGCGCGCGACCGCGCGATCTCGCGGGATTGCGCGCCACATTGGTTTTGCTGCCGGAGCTGCAAGGTGCGCTCGCCGCGGCGCGTCCGAGTCCACGCGTCAGTGAGCTGTGCGCGCAGGCGCAACCCCGCGCCGATTTATACCAACTGCTGATTCGCGCAGTCAAAACCGAACCGAGCGCGCTCGTGCGCGAAGGCGGCGTCATCGCTGACGGATTCGATGCCGAGCTCGATGAGTTGCGCGCGCTGCAAACCGATCACGGCGCTTTTCTGCTCGATCTCGAAACGCGCGAGCGCGGCCGCACCGGCATCCCAAATCTGCGCGTCGAGTACAACCGCGTGCACGGGTTCTACATCGAAGTGTCGCAGGCTAACAGCGCTCGCGTTCCGGATGACTATCGGCGGCGGCAAACTCTGAAGAATGCCGAGCGCTACATCACCCCCGAGCTCAAAGCGTTCGAAGATAAGGCACTGTCGGCGCAGGAGCGCGCGCTGGTGCGCGAGAAATTGCTCTACGATCAGCTGCTGGATTCGATCGCAACTCACATCCCTGCGCTGCTGCAACTCGCAAGCGCGCTTGCCGAGCTCGATGTGCTGGCGACGTTCGCAGAGCGTGCCGTGGCGTGCTCGCTGGCTCGCCCGACCTTCGCGGAACATGAAGCGATCGAGATCGAAGGCGGCCGTCATCTCGTCGTCGAGCACCAAGTCGATACCTTCGTGCCGAACGACTTGCGCTTCTCGCCAACACGCAAACTGCTGCTGATCACCGGCCCCAACATGGGCGGTAAGAGCACGTACATGCGGCAGGCCGCGCTGATTGTGCTGCTCGCGCATTGCGGCTGCTTCGTCCCGGCAAAGTCCGCTCGCCTCGGCCCGGTCGATGCGATCTTCACCCGCATCGGCGCAGCCGACGACCTCGCTGGTGGGCGCTCGACGTTCATGGTGGAGATGACAGAGACCGCCAATATTCTCCACAACGCGACGCGCGATAGTCTGGTACTGATGGACGAAGTCGGCCGCGGCACCTCGACCTTCGATGGACTCGCACTGGCGTGGGCCGTGGCGCGGCATCTCACCGAGAAAAATCGCGCGTACACGTTATTCGCGACGCACTATTTTGAAATGACGCAGCTCGCGCAGGAATATCGCGAAGTCGCGAACGTGCATCTGGACGCGGTTGAGCACAAGGATCGCATCGTGTTCCTGCACAGCGTCGAGGAAGGCCCCGCGTCGCAGAGCTACGGCATTCAAGTGGCGCAGCTGGCGGGCATCCCGACGAGCGTGCTGCGCGCGGCGCGCAAGCGCTTGGCCGATCTGGAATCGCAAGCGGCCAGTCACGCGCTGCAATCGGATTTATTTCTGCAACCGACGCATGATCCCGAGCCAGTGGTCGACAGCGAGCATCCCGCGTTGGCCGCTCTGCGCGCCATCGACCCCGATAAGCTCACCCCGAAGCAAGCGCTGGATTTGCTGTACCAGCTCAAGCAGCTCGGCGAATGAGCTAATAGGTTTCGCCAAATGTATCCGCCGGAGGCCCGGTCGATCTGCTCGGCTATAACCTTGGTGAGATTGTCCCCGGCGGTGCTGCAGCGATACTTGCGCACAGCCCGGACGGAGTTGGGCCGTGTTCGAATGTCATGAATCGGCGCAGCTGAACCAAAACGTCCGGGTAAGAAGATGCGTGTTGCCGCCCGGCCTTTTTTCGCGTTGGTTTTGTGCAAACCCTCGTCATGGGCTTCGCTCGAGCAACTGGACCGCACCCTCACAAATTGCGTAGTGCGAGGAGTGCGACATGGCGAGCGAAACATCGAGCAGCGTCTGGTTACCGAGCCTGGTGCTCGCGGTCGTCGGCGTAACCGGCTATCTGGTGCATCAAAATGCGTTTCAGACTTCGCGTCCGGCGGAAAAAGAGTCGTGGTCGAAGCAGCTCGCAAAAGAAGACGACGTGGAGGCGCGATTGTGGCAAGACCCGTTTCTCGCCGTCAACGAGCACGTCAAGAACGAAACCACGGAGCAGGAAGAGCATCACCAGGCGGCAAAAGTCGCACCTCGAATAGACCGCGCCATCGCCGCTCATCGCAAGCGCGCGAGCGCAAACACCGCAGCACCGGAGAACAGTAAATCCGTAGCTCATTCATCAGGCCACGACCTGACGGTGCTTGCGGTCATGGTGCCGCAGGCGCCTTATGCGGAGCCCGCCGAGCGTCGGCGCCGAATTCGCTACGCAGTTCTATCGGGGCTCGCACGATCCGGCTGGGTAGTCGAGGACCAGGAACATCTGTCATTCTTCAAGCCCAACCACAAACTGGTGAACAGCGCCTCGCGCGTGCAGCTCCCAACCTTTGTGCCGTATGAGTTTCTGAAGCGCAATGAGCTGGCGAGCTCGGGCGAGCTCGGTAGTGGCCCGTCGGTATTGCTGCTCTGGATTGCAACGGAATCATCGCAATCGTGTCCCGCCAATACGGTCGCGCAGGTACTAACTGAGTTGGTGCCTAAATCGCAGGTGCGTGAGCACATCAAGTTTGTCGTGATCGGGCCGCCGGACTCGGGCACGTTGGCAGAGCTGCTGCGAGAGTCGATACGCCCGCAGGATTGCGCCGGCGCGCACGGCTCGGCGCTCATCGCGAAACTCAGCGTCTATTCGCCGTGGGCTTCCGCTGCCGATCTCGAGCTTGCCAGGAGTCTTGGCAGCACGCTGCTGGACGCGCTGCCGCAGATTGGGCACGACGATCGGCGTAGTCGATCAACGCATTATCAGCAGGATCAAGCTTTCACTGCCGATTTCCGCGCCTGCGCCGATGCGCGGGAGGATTGCGACATCAGCCGCCTGGTAGGTCGGCGCCTGGAGAATTTTACCCGGCTCAATCCCGATGACGTAGCACTGTCGGAGGCATTGCTCAACGAGCTTCAGAAGCGCGGTGTCGATCCAACCTGCATTGCGACATCGACGCTCGGCGATACCTGTCCGTATGCGCGCAATCGTAACGGCGACCACCGCATCGCCATCGTATCCGAATGGGATGCTCCCTATCAGCGCTCGTTGCGAGAAACGCTGAGTCGGACCATTCATGGCCGCTGTGTCGCGAGCGCAAGGCAGTCTCGCGTGGACTGCCCTGCCGAGCACCAAAGCGATTGGTTGCTCCCGTTCAGCTACCTGCGCGGTGTAGACGGACAGACGGCTGACGCGCTGTCTCCCGATAAGCCGAAGGCAGCCCGCGCCAAGAGCACCGATGCGCTTGGAGAGTGGGCGAAAGACGACGCGATCGAGCGAGCCGACGGCAATCGCCAATTCGACTATGTGCGCAGGCTAGCCGCTTGATACAGCGCAGGGATGACGAATATAAGCGCGCGGGCAAAGCCGGAATCGGCGCGATCGGAGTGTTGGGTACTGACCCCTACGACAAGCTCACTATCTTGCAAGCGCTGCGCGAACAGCTGCCCGACAAAACGTTTTTTACGATGAACCTCGATGCCCGGTTTTTGCATCCGGAAGAGTCAGCCTGGGCCCGCAATGTCATTGTCGTGTCGGGCTTCGGGCTGCAGCTCCATCGCTGCTGGCAAGGCGACATTCCGCCGCTGAGGGACGGCTATCAAACTGCGGCCTTCTTTGCGACGCAATGGCTGATCCGCGACATTTCCAAGGACGAGACCCGCGCGGCAATGAACCCGTGTTCCGGCGTAGTGGGGATGAACCAGTCGTGCCCTATCGCTCGCAAGTTGCCGTCGATTCAGCCGCCGCTGTTGTTCGAGATCGGCCGCACGCGGGCCGTGCGTCTTTCCGAGTCGGATGTCCACCCCAGCGCGTCCGGTGGCAATGATTGCTCTCGACTGATTGCGGATGCGGTCTCGGCCCATCCGCCCGCCGGATACGCATTCACGCCGATCTCGACGCGGGTAGCAAACTGGCTGGTACCGCCGGCTGCCCTGTGTGCGGCCCTGCTGTTCGCATTCATCGTCGCACCTGCGGCGACGGGCACGTCGAGCGTACCGTCGAAAACCGAACAATCGACCTTGCAACGCGCGCTGTCATTCATGACTGAGCGTCGACGGCTGGTTGGATTTCTTCTCGCCGCATTGTGTACGGCTGGGATTTTAGTGTGGGATGACCTGGCGAAGTTGTTGACCTCGGGCGGAACGGGCGAGCCCGCGTTTTTTCTGGAAGGCATCAGCGTGTGGCCGGCCGAGCTCATCCGAGTCGTCGTCGTTAGCATGGCGGTGGTCCTATTGTGGTGGTCGCATCGGTCGTTGAAAGACAATGCCGACACGCTGGGGAAGAGCTTCCGTACCGACCTTCCCACGGTCGGCACGCCGAGCGACCTAGGCAGAAGCGACACACATGCCCTGCTTTCGCCGCGGGCACTTACCGCTCGCCGGGGCGATCCCGCAACAGATCCGCATGCGGCGCCAGTGCCAAGGGCAGCGGAACTCGCCGCTCCGACGCAGGTTCCCGATACGTGGACCATCTACTGCAGCCAAGGCTCGACCAAACAGCGCGTCAAGCGCGTGGCAGTCTATGCGGTGCTGTATTTTCTATTCTCGTTTTTCCTGTTCCTGATCTGGCCGGCCGATGCACCGGCGCGCGGCGACTTCGCGTTCTTGGCCGACAAGGCAATCATGAGAATGTGCGCGTTCGCGTTCACCGTTCTGCTGGGGTACGTCGTGGATGCGCTGCTGCTCTGCAATCGCTGCATCGGCAGTTTGGTCGAGCGTCCGGTGCAGTGGTCCGGCGAAACCCTCGCTATCTACGAGCCGCAGCTCGGCCTCGCTAAAATGCATGTCCAGGAATGGATCACGATCCAAGCGATAGCCGATCGCACGCAAGCTGTCGGCCGGCTGATCTACTGGCCGTTCGCCATCCTGTTTCTGATCATCCTCGCGAGGAATTCGCTGTTCGAGCGCTGGAGCACACCGCCCAGCGTCGTGTTGTCGATCGGCATCAGCGCCGCCATCGTCATCTACGCTGCGATCAAACTGCGAAGGACCACCGAGGCCATGCGTAGCGCGTATATGGATCGATTGAATTCTGCGCGCTTGATCGCTCGAGGCAGCGGCGACGCGGCCCTTGCAGGACAGTTGGACTTGCTGATCGACCAGAGCAAAACCTTGAAGCGCGGGGCTTTCGCACCGTACTCCGATCAGCCGTTTATCCGGGCGATGCTACTGCCGCTGGCGGGGTTCGCCAGCAGCGCGTTGATCGAGTACGTTTCCCTGGTGAACCCTTGATGTAATTGGGCACCGTTCACGGACGCGTCGGCAACGACGCTGCCCGATCGCGCTCGCGCATGATCTCGATCGATAGTTGATAGACAGCCATCACGTAGTTGCGGCTGCGGTTGTATTGCAGCAGCGCGTAGAAGTTGTCGAAGCCGAACCAGAATTCGGGACCGCCGACCAGATCGAGCGAGAATACGCTGGCCGAGAGATCCGTCGGCAACGGTGCGAGCGGTTCGACGCCGCGCATGCGCCACTGGTCGAGCGTGAACGAGGGTTTGAGCCCGAGATCCAGTAGCGATCGCGAGTCATCTGTGCTGATCCGCGCCGGCGCAACGATACGCGCCCCGTCCTTCCACCCGACTGCGCGCAAATAGCCTGCCACGCTGCCGATGATGTCTGCGGTGTTCCCCCACAGGTCGACGTGACCGTCGCCGTCATAGTCGATAGCGTGGCGACGGTAGCTGCCCGGCATGAATTGCGGCAACCCCATCGCCCCGGCAAACGAGCCGCGCACCTGTTTCGGATCCCAGCGCTGCTCGCGTGCCAGTAGAAGGAATTGTTCCAACTCGCCGCGAAAGAAATCCGCGCGTGCGGGCCAGTCGAACGCCAGCGTGGCCAGCGAATCCAGCACGCGGATGCCGCCGACCTGCTTGCCGTAACGTGTTTCGATGCCGATTAGCGAGACGATGATTTGCTCAGGCACGCCGAACTCGTTGCGCGCACGCGCGAGCAGCTCTGCATTGTCGTTCCAGAATTTCACTCCGTTCACGATGCGCCCGGAGTCGACGAACAAAGGTTTGAATTCGTACCAGGGCTTACCGGTGGA
>JBDTMS010000010.1:0-17342 GCA_039934195.1 Betaproteobacteria bacterium | reverse complement strand
AGTCCAGCGCAACGGCGAACGTCTGGATCGCGCCGAACAGCAGCGAGGCGATGAATGCACCGGTGAGCGAGCCCATGCCGCCGAATACCACGACGACAAATATGATAGTGCCCACAGCCGCCGCCATGCCGGGCTCGGTAACGAACGCGTTGCCGCCGATCACGCCCGCTAATCCAGCGAGCGCGCAGCCACCGCCGAACACCAGCATGAATACCTGCGGTACGTTGTGACCGAGTGCCTCGACCGTGTCTGGATGGCTGAGCGAGGCCTGGATGATCATGCCGATGCGTGTTCGCGTGAGCACTACAAACAAGACCGCCAGCATCGCGATGGAGATGCCCATCATAAATACGCGGTAGGCCGGATAGCTGGTGCTGAAGATCGTGAACGCGGTGAAGTTAAGCAGATCGGGGATGCGGTAATCCACCGGTGCGCGCCCCCATATCAGATGCACAATTTCTTCGATGAGATAGAACAGGCCGAAGGTGAACAACAACTCGGCGACATGGCCGTACTTGTGCACGGTGCGCAGGCCGAAGCGCTCGGTCATTGCGCCAAGGAAACCCACCGCGAGCGGCGCGATAGCCAGCGCCGGCCAGAACCCGACATAACGGCTGATCTGATACGCGAGGTAGGCGCCGAGCATGTAGAAGCTCGCATGCGCGAAATTGAGCACGCCCATCATGCTAAAAATCAGCGTCAGCCCGGAAGACAGCATGAACAGCAAGAGCCCGTAGGACAGGCTGTTCAACAACTGGACGACGAAAAATTCCATGGCGGGTTAACTGCCGTGATCAGTGATCGGTGATCGGTGATCAAAGGCTAGTGATCGGTGATCGATAATCGGTGATCGGTTTTCAAGCACCGGCGATCGGTGGTCGAAAGCAGAGGAACAGCTATGAGCGATGCACATCGGCGCGTGCGCCGATGCGCTGCGCATCAGCGGAACAGCCGCGAACAAAATCGCAACTGCCACAACGATGCCTGATCGCTTCATCCCGTCTCCCCTCATCATTATTTTTGTGCCACCGTGCTGCAACGCAAACGACGCGTTCTCTCGCGATCCAACAGGCGCGATCCAGAACACGCGCGATCCAAAACAGGGCGTGCGTTCGCGAGATCGCTCACGTAGGTGGTGCAGATTACATCGGTAACGGTTACCTGCGGCCGATTCTAGCCGAAAGGTAGCGCGGAAGGGAAACCGCTGAACGCAATTGGATCGCTGCAGAGGGCCCGCGTTACACGCCGCTGGATTGCGGCGAGCGTGCTGCTAGAATGCACCGAGCGATCAAGCTACACGCATTAGCCGGAGGAACAATCCATGCTGGGCTCGATGATGAATGTGCCGCTGCAGATCTCGTCGCTGATCCGGCACGCGGACCGCTGGCACGGCACCACGCAGATCGTGTCGCGACTCACTGAAGGCGGCATCCATCGCTACACCTACACGGATGCACATCGGCGATCGCGCCAGCTCGCCAATGCGCTCAATACGCTGAACGTGCGCATGGCAGACCGTATCGGCACGCTCGCGTGGAATGGCTTCCGCCACATCGAGATCTACTACGCCGTGGCAGGAATCGGCGCGGTGTCCCACACGGTCAATCCGCGTTTGTTTCCGGAGCAGATCGCCTACATCATCAACCACGCGGAAGATCAATACGTGTTTCTGGATCTGACGTTCGTCCCGCTGGTGGAAAAAATCGCCGAGCAGTGCAAGCAAGTGAAAGGCTGGGTAGTTATGACGGATCGCGCGCACATGCCGGACGCCAAGCTTGCCAATCTGATGTGCTATGAGGAATTGATCGAAGGCCAATCCGATCGCTACGAATGGCCTGAGTTCGACGAGAACACCGCGTCATCGCTGTGCTACACGTCGGGCACGACCGGCAATCCAAAAGGCGTGCTGTACAGTCATCGCTCGACGCTGTTGCACACCTACGCCGCGTGCCTTCCCGATGCATTGAACCTGAGCGCGCGCGATGTCGTGATGCCGGTCGTCCCGATGTTTCACGTCAATGCATGGGGCCTGCCGTACTGCTGTGCGATGGTCGGTGCCAAGCTGGTTCTACCAGGGCCGGGCATGGACGGCGCGAGTCTCTACGAATTGTTCGAAACGGAAAAGGTTACGGTGTCGGCCGGCGTACCGACGATCTGGCTTGGGCTGGTCAACTACGTCAAGCAGAGCGGGCTCAAGTTCACTACCTTCAAGCGAACGGTGATCGGCGGGTCCGCATGTCCGCCGGCAATGATCCGCGCATTCGAAGACGACTTCGGCATCAGCGTGCTGCACGCCTGGGGCATGACCGAAATGAGCCCGCTCGGTACGGTCAACAGTCTGAAGGAAAACCAGCTCGGTCTTGCCAGCGAGCAGCGGCACGAAATTCAGAACAAGCAGGGGCGCACCATCTACGGCGTCGAGATGATGATCGTCGGCGATGATGGAGAGCCGCTACCGCATGACGGCAAGGCATTCGGCGATCTTCTGGTGCGCGGACCTTGGATCTGCGATGGATACTTCAAGAACGAAGGCGGCGATCCGCTGCGCAAGGACGCCTTCGGGAAGATATGGTTTCCGACCGGCGATGTCGCCACGATCGATCCGGATGGCTTTATGCAGATCACCGATCGATCCAAGGACGTCATCAAATCAGGCGGCGAGTGGATCAGCTCGATCGATCTGGAGAACACTGCGATGGCGCATCCCGCGGTGGCCGAAGCTGCTGTGATCGGCGTCGAGCATCCGAAGTGGGACGAGCGTCCGCTTCTGCTCGTGGTCAGGAAAGAGGGGGCGACCTTGGAGCGCAGCGAGTTGCTGAAGTTTTTCGAGGGCCGCGTCGCGAAATGGTGGATTCCCGAGGACGTCGTGTTCGTCGATGCCCTACCGCATACGGCAACCGGAAAATTGCTCAAGACCAAGTTGCGCGAGGACTACAAAAACCATCGCCTACCGCAGGCTTGAATTGGCGAAGCTCGGCTAAGAAGCTTGGCTAGTGCGCGCGCCGAACGGCACGCCAGCGCGGTGCGAGGCTACGTCCCGCCGATTGGTTATCCGAAGGTGCAGCAGGATTACCTAGCGCGTCGATGGGCGAAGATAGAAAATCTTCGACATCGTCGGTCCCACTCAAGAAACAACGGGCGATTTGCAGGCAGCGTGGCGAATGCGTCGCTGGATGAGTCAGCGCGAAGCGCGCAGCCGCGCGCATCTGATCGGCTCTCGTAGAATCCGCATCGAAGAAAGCATCGTAGAGATGCTCGGCGCAACTGCTGCCGGCTTCGAGCTCGCCACCGCACTGAGGACACCGTTTTATCGAGGACATTTCGCAGACCAGTGGCGCGCGTCGCAACTGCCTCAAGCGAATCGGCTTGGCACGAACATCCACCAGGTCCGACACCTCGGCGACAGCGCATTACGTTAGGTGAGGCGGTCGCCCGCCTCACCTAGCGCTAACTCACATTACGGAACTACCGGAAATTAGCCGCCGAAGGGCAGCGGTACGCCGGCGCGGCCATGCACGAGCGGAAGGTCGCTCTGACCCGCGGAATACTCCTTCGATTTGGCCGTAGCAGTGCTGCGGTCCTGCGCCACCGGTCCACCAGCGCGTCCGTACCACGCGGCGGTGTCGGGTGCGTCGGCGCGATGATCCTGCTGCACCGTGGACAGCTGCTGGATGCGAGCCGCGCCTTCGAGGCCACCGGCGCGACCGGATACTTGATCGGTATTGGAAGACGCGGCAGCAGCCGTTAAGGCGACTGCGGACAGCGCCGCGGCGATAACCAGCTTTGCATTAGAAACGTTCATTTGATTCTCCCTCACTCTTGGTCGATTAATCTGCAACTTGGAGCCCTTGCTCCATGGTTCGCAGATTACGTGGGGAGGAGTCGCACGGTATTGGACGGGCTTGCCCAAAATTAGAACGTTCTTGCGGTGCAACAGGCACCATGTAGGACGCACACGGACAAAATTGGTGCAAACACCTAAGGGTGCGCCCTAATTTCTAAATTATCGATCAACCGGGTCTGCCCCAGCTTGGCAGCCCCCAGAGCGACGAGATCGGTATCGCCGGCCTCCGGCGAGCTCAACGTAGCGCGCCGACGCACTACGACGTAATCGACGCGCCAGCCATAACGCGCCAGCTCCGCGTCCGCTGCAAACTCCATTGCTTCGAAGTTGCGGTCGCCATTCTCGACTGCAAGCCTGACCTGGTTTAAAACGCCGAACAGGCGCGGCGCTTCCTGGCGTTCGGCGGGCGTGAGAAATCGATTCCGCGAGCTCAACGCAAGACCGTCGTCTGCGCGGAAGGTCTCGGCGGCGACGATCTCGACCGGCAACGCGAGCTGGTCGACCATGCTGCGCACGATATGCAGTTGCTGATAATCCTTTTTGCCAAACACCGCGACCTGCGGCTGGACGATGTTGAACAGCTTCAAAACCACGGTGGCCACGCCGCGAAAGTGTCCGGCGCGAAAGCGACCTTCCAGCTTGTTCGCGATCGGCGGCGGTTCGACCGCGAAGATCTGCGGTTGCGGATACATCTCGCCCTCGTCGGGGTGGAAAATTACGTGTACGCCCGCAGCTTCGAGTTTTGCGCAATCGTCGTCGAAGGTGCGCGGGTAACCCTCGAATCCTTCGCCGGCGCCGAACTGCATCGGGTTTACGAAAACAGTGGTCACTACGCAAAGCGCCTGCGCGTGTGCGATACCGACGAGCCGCAAATGTCCATCATGAATATTGCCCATCGTTGGCACACAGGCGACGCGCGATTCGGCTGCAAGTCTTCGCCGCATTTCCGCGACGGTCGTGATGATGTCCATCAGAATCGATCGCTCGCCAAATGGCCAACCTGATGCATGCCAGCGGCCGATGCGCTATGGATCGTTGCTGCCAACGCTGTCCCGAAACCCGATTCGCCTAGATCGAATTCGCCCAAATCGAACCCACCCAGATCGAATTTGCCCGGATCGAACGCACTGGGCTTCATCGACGATTCTGCGTATCTAACTGAGTAGCGTCTATGCATGTTGTAGTTTTTCTTAGCGCTCGTAAGGGAACAAAGCCGTCAGTTTCCGAAGCTGAAGAACTCACGTGGACCGCGCATTTCCGCAATGCGGCGCAACAGTAAAGCAAAATCAGCAGGACGATCAACAAAATTTAAATTGCGGCTATTCACGATCAGCAGCGGCGCAGCGGTATACGCGTGGAAGAAGCGCTCGTACGCGGCGTTCAAACGACTGAGGTAATCGTCTGTGATGCCCCGCTCATACGCTGCTGCCCGCCGTTTGACGCGCGCCATCAGACTTTCCACCGGCGCTTGCAGGTAGACGACCAGATCCGGCACTGCCGCCTGCGGCGCGAGATGATCGTAGATGCGCTGATACAGCGCAAACTCGTCATCGGTCAGGTTGAGACGCGCAAACAGCGGGTCCTTATCGAACAGATAATCCGAGACCGTCGGCTGCGCGAACATATCGAGCTGCTTGAGTCCGGATAGCTGATTCACGCGTTGAAACAAAAAAAACAGCTGTGTTGCAAGCCCCCAGCGCTGCGGCTCGCGATAAAAGTTGGCGAGGAACGGATTGTTCTCGGGCGCTTCGAGCAGCAAGTCGCAGCCGATGTGGTCCGCAAGCAGTCGCGCCAGACTGGTCTTGCCGACGCCGATCGGACCTTCGACCACGATATAGCGGTATTTACGATTCGGTAGCATCGATGAGCGTCACGGATTGATTCGCCAGCGCCGGAACCAGCGCGGCCACGCTGCCGCGACCTGGGATGATCGCAGCAGAATTAATTTCGGATAGCGGGACGAGCACGAAAGCCCGCTCGTGCATACGCGGATGCGGAACCTCGAGCCCAGGCTGATCTATGGTCTGCTCATCGTAGAGCAGCAGATCGAGATCCAGCGTGCGTGGTCCATTGCGTTGATTGCGCACGCGACCGTGCAACGATTCGATCGCTAGAAGCGTTTGCAGCAGCGCCGCCGGCGCGAGCGAAGTAGACAGCATTGCAACTGCATTGACGAATGGCGGCTGATCGAGTTTGCCGACCGGTGCGCTCTCGTACAACGATGAGCGCGCCGTGAGGCGGCAGCGCGGAATGCTAGCAAGTTGCTCGATGGCGAGCGACACGTGGTTCACAGGGTCGTCGATATTGCTGCCGAGTCCCACGTACGCGGTGTGGTAGGCGAGGCGATCTGGCATGGCGTTGCTCAAGGCTGGATCGCGTGTCGCCTTGGATTAGGCGACGGCGCGCGTGTAACCCTCGACGCGAGTCAACCTGCATCCCTCATAGGCATTGCGCGCGACGGCGTCGCACTTGTGCTTGTATCGCTGCACGCCACCGACGTACGGCATGAAGATGCGCGGCTTGCCGGGAATGTTTGCGCCCATATACCAGGAATTCGCTTTGGGATAGAGCGTTGCGGCCGCCGTTTCGTTGACGTGCTCGACCCACGCGTTCTCGGCTTCCGCCGTCGCTTCGATCCGGTCGAGATCATGCGAATGCAAGTATTTGATGCAGTCGATAATCCAATCCGTGTGCTGCTCGATGGATAGGATCATCTGGCTCTTCACACCCGGGCTGCCGGGGCCGGTGATCAAGAACAGGTTTGGAAATCCCGCCACCATCAGGCCGAGATAAGTTCGCGGACCCGCGGACCATTTGTCTTTGAGCGTTTCACCCGAGTCGTCGTTGCACGATCCGGTCGGTATGACTTTGACGTCGATTTCTGCCAGAGCACCAGTCATCGCGTCGAAGCCGGTAGCGAACACGATGGCATCGAACTGATAGTCAGCGTCGCTAGTACGCAATCCGTTCGCGGTGATTTCCTCGATCGGCGCGCAGCGCGCGTTCACCAGCGTCACGTTGTCGCGGTTATAGGTTTCGTAATAGCCGGTGTCGAGGCACAGTCGTTTCGATCCGATGGGATGGTCGCGCGGGGCGAGCAGCTCGGCTACTTCCGGATCGCGCACGATGCTGCGAATTTTCGCGCGCACAAACTCGGACGCGGTCTCGTTCGCTTCGGGGCTCACCAGCAAATCGGTGTATGCGTAGAGAAAGCTGATGGTACCGCCAGCCTGCCATTTCGCTTCGTACGTGCACTGCCTTTCTGCGTCCGACACGGCGAGCGCCGATTGCGTCGGCGCGGGATAGCCCGAGATGCCGAACGGCGTGTCGAATGCCGCTCTTCTGCGTTCCGGATAGTGCGCTTTATGTCGCCGCACTTGCTCCGGATCCAGCGGGCCATTGTGCGCCGGCAAGCTGAAATTCGCCGTCCGCTGGAACACGTGGAGATGCTTGGCTTGCTGCGCGATTTGCGGAATCATCTGTACGGCCGACGAGCCGGTGCCGATGACACCGACGCGCTGGCCGGTGAAGTCGACACCGTCTTTTGGCCACAGACCGGTGTGATACCACTTGCCTTGGAAGCGCTGCAGACCGTTAAACGACGGCACGCGCGGCGTCGACAGATTGCCCGTCGCCATTACGCAATACTGTGCGGACGCGGTCTCGCCGCTGTGGGTGGTGAGCGTCCATCGATTTGCCGACGCATCGAACACCGCGGAAATTATTCGCGTGTTGAGCTGCACATCGCCCAGCAGATCGAAGCACTCGGCGACGTGATCGATGTAGCGCAGGATCTCGCTTTGGGTGCCGTAGCGCTCCGGCCACTGCCACGCCTGCTGGAGCTCGTCTGAAAACGAGTAAGAATATTCCATGCTTTCGATGTCGCAGCGGGCGCCCGGATAGCGGTTCCAAAACCAGGTGCCGCCGACGCCGCTGCCGGCTTCGAATACACGAACCCGCAGCCCCATCTGGCGCAACCGATGCAACGCGTACAGTCCGGCCAGCCCAGCGCCGACGACAATGGCATCGAATTGCAGCGCTATCGGCTGCCGCTCTTGCATTTCGGTTGACGCAGTATCGGGCACGGGGTCTCCTTGCGATGCGAGCATTGCATTCTTGAGCTCAGGACACTCGATGCTACTACGGACGGTCGGCTGCTCATCGCACTGGCATCGCACAAAGCGCCGATTGCCGCGCGAGAGCAGTGTTGCTAGACGATCGTCAGGAACCGGCGGTCGCTGGTTCGTTCCCGGCCGGGGGATGCGGTTTGCGGCGTCGGCGTTTGCGCTTGGCGCCATCGCGCCCGGGCATCAGCATCGCCGCACGCTCGTCATCTCCGGCATCCTTGAAGCGATCCCACCATTGCAAGACCTCGGCATCGACCTCGCCGCTCTCGCAGCGAAGCTGCAAAAAATCGAACGCCGCACGAAAACGCGGATGCTCCAGCATGCGATACGGCCGGCGGCCGGAACGATGCAGCAAGCGTGGCTGCAGCGCCCACAGCTCTTTCATGTCGGTGGTGAAGCGTCGTGGGATCGCGAGCTTCTCGACCTGTACCGCAACCACGTCGTCCATTGCGTTATGCAAAGCGGGCATCGGCGCCAGGCCCTCTGTTTCCGCAATTTTCCACGCCGCCAGCACTTCGTGCCACAGCAGCGCGGCAAATAAAAATCCGGGCGATACCGGTTTGTCTTCGCGCACGCGATCGTCGGTTTTCTCCAGCGCCAGCATAACGAAGCGCTCGCCGAGCGGTTGCTCGAGGATTACATCGAGCATCGGCAGCAAGCCGTGATGCAAACCTTCGGCGCGCAGTCGAAGCACGCAGTCCTGCGCGTGGCCGGAGAGCAGCATCTTCAACATCTCTTCGAACAAGCGCGCAGGTGGAACGTTTTGCACCAATTCGGCCAGCCGCTTGATCGGCGCTCGTGTTGCCGACTCGATCTCGCCGTTCAGCTTGGCGGCCATTCGCACCGCGCGCAGCATGCGCATCGGATCCTCGCGATAGCGCTCTTCCGGATCGCCGATCATGCGGATGATGCGTTTCTTGAGATCGGCAGCGCCATCGGTGTAATCGAAGATTTCCTGCGTCGTCGGATCGTAGAACAGCGCGTTCACGGTAAAATCGCGGCGTAGCGCATCTTCTTCCTGCGCGCCGAAAACGTTGTCGCTGAGTATGCGGCCGTGCTCGTCGCGCTCAGGCCCCTCCGCGTCCGCCGCTGCCGGGCCGCGAAAAGTTGAAACCTCGACCGTCTCCGCTCCGCACATGACATGCACCAAGCGAAAGCGCCGGCCGATGATGCGCGAACGGCGGAAGATGCCGCGCACTTCTTCCGGCGTGGCATCGGTTGCGATATCGAAGTCTTTCGGCTCCAGGTCGAGCAGCAGATCGCGCACGGCCCCACCGACGACGAAGGCTTTGTAGCCGGCTTCTTGCAGCCCGCCGGTGACCCGGCGTGCACAGGAGCTCAAATGGTCGCGGCCAACGCCATGTTTCTCGAACGGAATGACCAGAGGCCCGGCGCGGCGCGACCGTCCGGAGAATACGCGCTGGATAAAATTCTTGATCATGCAGCCTCAGCCCAGGCCGCGCCTAGCGTACCCAACAGCGAGGTCGGGTCTACCAGACAACCGCGTCGCGGATCTGAAAGGCCTCGAGTCAAAGCAGCACAGCCCGACCGGCGCATATTCAACATCCCTGCTAAGCCAGCCACGACGGGCTCGCTGAGCCAGGGGCTCGAAGGTTTCGGGGAATGCAAATGGTCGCGCAAACGAGGTTCCGGTATCCGATATTCGCGTGAGAGCGAGATGAGGACGAAAGTGTCGATTATAGGGGAAGCGGCGGCGATGCAGGCTCGCCCCCTGGAAAACGCGTACGAGGTCGGACAAATGCGGTTGGGCGACAACAACGGCATCACGCCCAGCGGAGCAGTCGTGGCAATGCGTGTCGAGCGCTCTAACGTAGACTTATGATGATCCAGTCCTTCTCGAGCGCGGTTTCTTTTAGCGTCTCGTCAGGATCGACGGCAACCGGATGCGTCACTTTCGACAGTAGCGGCAGATCGTTCAACGAGTCCGAGTAGAACCAGGTTTCGCTGAACGACCCCCAGGTCAACCCATGCTCGGCCAGCCAGCCTTCTACGCGCGTCACTTTACCCTCGCGAAAGCACGGTATCCCCCGCACGCGGCCGGTAAATTCGCCGTCGCGTTCTTCCGGGTCTGTGGCGATCAGGTGCTCGAGTCCGAATTCACGCGCGATCGGCCACGTCACGAAGCTATTGGTCGCGGTGACGATGACGCGTGCGTCGTCACGATGGCTGTGCACGAGATCGCGCGCCTTGCGCGTAATGCGCGGCAGAATGCGCGTGCGCAAAAAGTCCCGATGCCATTCTTCCAGCAGGCTGCGCGGATGGCGCGACAGCGGCTTCAACTGAAAGTCCAGAAATTCGTGGATATCCAGAGTTCCGGCCTTGTATTGCTCGAAGAACTGCTGGTTGCGCGCTTCATACACTTCACGATCGAGCACGCCTTGCTCGATCAGAAATTGCGCCCACTCGAAGTCGCTGTCGCCGTTCAGAAGGGTGTTGTCGAGGTCGAATAACGCCAGCCGACGGAGCATGTCTAGCGCGCCTCGACAGGTCGTCCCGGCGTGCGACGCCGTACAGCGCTGTCGGCCGCACCCGACACAAGAGACAGATGTGCGGCGGTCACACGCGCAATTCCGCCGCCCGGCGAGCTTGGGTTCCCGACAACATCTGAATGGAGGCGATGGAGGCTAACGAGTCGGAAGAGACCACGAATTGGGCTCACGAAAGGCACGGTCGAGTATAGCTCAAACGAGGTGGCCCGCCGGGTGGCCACGGGATCGGCTCGAGCTGCTAGTGCCGCTTGCAACTATTAGCGATTCGCTGCTTTAAGCGCTTCACGTAGTAGCGGCAGGGTGACTTGCCGTTTGGTCTGTAGCGAGTATTGATCAAGCGCATCGACGATCGCCATCAGGGACCGCAAGTCGCGGTCCTGATGGCGAAGCAGGTAGTCGACAATCGCGTCGGGCAACGCGAATCCGCGGGCACGTGCGTGGCTGCGAAGAAATTCCGCCTTCTCGTCATCGCTAAGCACGTTGATATGGAAGATCAACCCCGCGCCCAGTCGCGTACGCAGGTCGTCACGCAGTTGCAACCCCACCGGCGCCAGCTGCGCCGCGATTAGAAGCCGGCTTTGCTCGTCGTACGCGCGTTGAAAAATGCGGAACAACGCCGCTTGAGCGGTTGAGCTCAGACTCTGCGCATCGTCGATGGCGACCAGCGCTGGCAGCGGTTGCATGTGCTCGACCAATTCGACGCTCCTGGCCATCGCATAGATCGCGGCGCGGCCCGCGTCCTGCACTGCGTCCACCGAGGCGTGCAGCAAGTGGGTCTTGCCCGAGCCGTGCACGCCCCAGAGAAAAACGCAGCGTTCGTCGACCAGGCCGGTGAGCCAGGCGTGCAGGGTCGCGATGGCTTCACTGTTGCGTCCCGGCGCGAAGTTGATGAGCGCCGGCCGCGAGACCTGCGCAAAATCGAACACCAATTGCTCGGCGCGGGCGGCCATCAGTCGTACAGCGCGCTCGTCTGATATTTCCGCTTCATGTGACGCACCAGCACCAAGAGAATGGAGGCCAGCGGTACCGCTAGGAGCACGCCTACGAAACCCAGTAGATAGCCGAACGCGAGAATCGCAAAGATCACCCACACTGGGTGCAGCCCGACGCGATCGCCGACCAGCCAGGGCGTCAGTACGTAGCTTTCCAGCAATTGTCCGAGCAGGAAAATGCCCCAGATCGGCAGCAGGCTCACCACGCTGTGAAACTGAATCAACCCCGCAGCACTCGCCAGCACCACGCCCAGGCTGAAGCCGAGATACGGCACGAAGGCGATGATGCCGGTGAGCAGGCCGATCGACAACGCGGAATCCAGGCCCACCAGCCACAAGGCGCCGCAGTAGTAGACCGCCAGGCTGAGCATGACCGACAACTGACCGCGCAAAAACTGCCCGAGCACCTGATCGACCTCGCGCGCGATAGAAAGCGTCTCGCCATGCACAGCTCGGGGGAGCAGATCTTCCAGCGCGAGCAGCATCCGATGCCAGTCGCGCAGAAAATAAAACAGCACCACGGGAAACAAGGCGAGCGCGCCGAGGAAGCTGACCACGGCCAACCCGCCCGACGTCAGCGAAGGAATAATCTCGCGCGCCACGCCGCTGCTGTTTTTCAACAGCGGCCCGAGGGTATTTCTCAGCCCGGCGAGGTCAAGGTCGATGCGAATGCCCAATGTGCGCGCGATCCAGGGTAGCGCGGCCGTGGTTATCCAGTCGTAGAAGGCCGGCAAGCGTTCTGCCACTGCGCTGACTTGCTGTTCGACCAGCGGAATCAGCACCAGCACCAGTCCGATCAGGGACAGCAGAACAAGCAGCATGACCGCCACGACCGCAATTGTTCTCGGCAGCCGGTGTCGTGTGAGCCGATCGACAACCGGTACGCACATGTAACTGAAGATTGCCGCCGCGACGAAGGGCGATAGCACCGGCCGCAAAAGCCACGCCAGTGCGGCAAACAAAAACAGAGCGGCGAAGTAGACTGCGTAGCGCTGCGTATCGCTCAGCATGTAATGGACATGTTTTCGGGTAGAATTCGCGGGCGGCGCGAGTGCGGTTGCGCAACACTATACAAGCTATACCGGTGTGCGTACGTCGGCGCCGTTGCAGCTGAAAACCCAAGTGCCTGCGGCTGAAAAACGAGGGCGTGCGGTTGAAACCGACTGCCTCGGCTGAAGAAAAAGAGCCGGCGCCGCAGCTAAACCGAGCCGGCGCCGCGGCTGAAATCGACGACCGAGCTGAAGCCCAAGCGGCTGCGGCTCGGAATTCAGACGCCGCGCTTTATGTCGGACAGTCCGGCTCAAAATGGAGCCGAATGGTACCCAGATCCTAATCGGCAATCGCCGCCAGCGCCCGGACCGGTGCACTGGGCCAGCGCTGCAGTCATTGCTGCGCATGCAACGGCGACTCCGGCTGCGCTCACCGCAATATCAACCCTATCTATGACCCACGAATCGCAACCGTCGACCGGCCTGTCTTACCGTGCTGCCGGCGTCGACATCGACGCTGGCGATGCACTGGTCGAAAACATCAAACCGCTTGCCAAGCGCACCATGCGTGACGGTGTGCTCGCGGGCATCGGCGGATTCGGCGCGCTGTTCGAAGTGCCGAAGCGCTATCGTCAGCCGGTTCTGGTTTCCGGCACCGACGGTGTCGGCACCAAACTCAAACTCGCCTTCGAGCTCAACACTCACGACACTGTCGGCATCGATCTCGTCGCGATGAGCGTAAACGACGTGCTCGTACAAGGGGCCGAGCCGCTGTTCTTTCTCGATTATTACGCGTGCGGGCGGCTCGATGTGGAGACCGCAACCGCCGTAGTCGGCGGCATTGCGACCGGTTGCGAGCTGGCGGGCTGCGCGTTGATCGGCGGCGAAACCGCCGAGATGCCCGGGATGTACCCGGAAGGCGAATATGACCTCGCCGGCTTTGCGGTGGGCGTGGTGGAAAAAGATCGCATCATCGACGGCCGCCGGATCGCGCCGGGCGATGTCGTGCTCGGCCTGCATTCCAGCGGCGCGCATTCCAATGGTTTCTCGTTGATCCGGCGAATCATCGAGCACAGCGGGGCCGATCTGTCCACAGACTTTCACGGCGAGCCGCTCAGCAAGGCGATCCTAAAACCGACGCGTATTTACGTCAAACCGCTGCTCGCGCTGATGGCGAAGATCGATGTCAAGGGCCTGGCGCACATCACCGGCGGCGGTTTGCTGGGCAACGTGCCGCGCATCTTGCCGGACAACGTTACTGCAGAGCTGCGGCGCGACGCCTGGCCGCGGACCGCGTTGTTCACCTGGTTGCAGCGCGCCGGCAACGTGGCCGATCAGGAAATGCACCGCGTGTTCAACTGCGGAATCGGCATGGTAATTATCGTTGCCGAGCACGACGCCGATGAAGCGATGCGTCTGCTTTCCAGCAGCAATGAAACCGTGTCACGCATCGGCGTGATTCGCACGCGCGAAGGCGACCAAGCGCAGACCTCGATCGTATGAGTATTACCCGCGCGGCGGCTCGATCGATGCGCCCGGCTCGCACGTATAGGTTCGCATGAAGCGCATCGCCATCCTGATCTCCGGGCGCGGCAGCAACATGCAAGCGGTGCTGGAAGCTCACCTGCCAGTCGCGATTGCCGTGGTCATCAGCAACGATCCGAACGCCGCCGGGCTGGCGTTAGCGCAGATGCACGGCGTGAAAACGCAGGTCGTCGACCACCGCGAGTTCTCCGTCCGCGCAGCGTTCGACGATGCGCTCGCCGATGCATTGCTGCAGCACGAACCCGATCTGATCGTGCTCGCCGGCTTCATGCGCATTTTGGGAGATGCATTCGTGATGCACTTTCAAGATCGGCTGATCAATGTGCATCCATCGCTATTGCCCGCCTTCGCGGGAACGCACACGCATCGCCGCGCGCTTGCAGAGGGCGTGCGCGTGCACGGCTGCACGGTGCATTTCGTTACACCTGAGCTCGATCATGGGCCGATCATTGTGCAAGCTGCCGTGCCGGTGCACGCAGACGACACCGAGTCGTCTTTGGCTGCACGCGTATTGCACGAGGAACATCGCATCTTGCCGCAGGCGATTCGCTGGTTCGTGGAAGACCGCTTGAGCGTGCGCGAAAATCGTGTGCAGATCTCGGGAGGCTGCCGCTATCCCGATGCAATCACATCTCCATTGGACTTATGAAACTCATTATTGCGCTTCTGATTTTCGCATCTGCCGGCTCGAGCGCGTTCGCGGCGCAATCGGCGGTACCCACTCGCATCGAAATCAAATATAAGGTTTCGCTGGGCTCAATGAGCATCGGCGAAGGGCTCGATGTGTTTCAACACGACGCCAAAACGTATTCGGTCGTCAGCGAATCGAAAACGTCCGGCGTCGCGGCGATGCTGTACAAGTTGAACATTCAGAGAGAAGCGAAAGGCACCATCACCGCCGAGGGCTTGCGGCCCGATAGCTTCGTCGAATCGCGCAACGGCCAGGTCAAGCGCAGCGCCACGTTCGACTGGAATGCAAATCAAATCGAGCTCAATGACAGCGGCACCAAGCAAACCGTGGCGCTGCCGCCGCACACCTGGGACGCCACCAGCTTTGCCTGGAACTTTGCGTTCGCGCCACCCGAGGGCAAAGAGATCAAAATCAATGTAACCGATGGGCGCCGCGTTACAGATTACAAGTACGCGGTTCTCGGCCACGAAAAACTCGCGACCCCGCTCGGCGAGATGGATACGCTGCATGTCAGGAAGGTGCAGGACGAAGGCGACAAACGCGCCTTCGACGTCTGGCTGGCGGTGGACAAGCATTACGCGCCGGTGCGAATCCGCGCAACCGAAAAAGACGGCTCTGCATTCGACTCTCTCGTTGAAAGCATTACGTTGTCACCGCGATGAGTGCGATGACGGCTCGGTCGACGTGCAATTGCCGGCGGGCTACCTGATGGCTAAATCCGCTATGGATCCGTCTCCAGCGCGTCTCGATGCGGCGGTCGCCGCGCTGCGCGTAATACTTGGACTCACGCGGCCGGCCGACAATTTGTTGCGGAGTTTCTTTCGCGATCACCCGCAGCTCGGCCAGCAAGACCGGGCTTTCGTTGCGGAGATGGCGTTTGCCGTTTTGCGCAATCTGCGTTTGCTGGAGCATCTCAGCCAACCCGAGCCGACGCCGCGCCGCCTGGCGCTTGCCGCCCTGACAACGCAATTCGGTCTCAGCGTACGCGAGCTCTCGCCACTGCTGCGCGATGACGAAGAAGCGTGGCTCGGCACAGCGCGCGGCATCGACCACGGTGCAGTGCCAAGCGCGGTGCGGCTGAGCTTGCCGGATTGGTTGTACGAGCGGCTCGCGCAACACTACCCCGCCGCCGAGCTCGAAGCGTTGTCACGCGGGCTGCTGCAAAGCGCACCGCTCGATCTTCGCGTGAACACGATGCTGGCAACTCGCGATGAAGTTTTGCAGGCGTTCAAGCACGACAATATCCGCGCTGAGCCGACGCCGTTCTCGCCGGTCGGCGTTCGTCTGGAAACTAAGCCGGCGCTGCAAACGCATCCGCTGTTTCTCGAGGGCAAAGTGGAAGTGCAGGACGAAGGCAGCCAGCTGCTGACCTACCTCGTCGGACCGCGTCGCCGCGAAATGGTGGTCGACTTCTGCGCCGGCGCGGGCGGCAAAACACTGGCGCTCGGCGCGCAAATGAATTCAGAAGGACGTGTCTACGCGTTCGACACGTCCGAGAAACGGCTCGCCAATTTCAAGCCACGGCTGAAGCGCTCGGGCTTATCGAACGTGCATCCGCAGGTGCTGCAGTCGGAAACCGACGTTCGCGTCAAACGCCTGAACGGCAAGATCGACCGCGTGCTGGTAGATGCACCTTGCAGCGGGCTCGGAACGTTGCGGCGTAACCCGGACATCAAATGGCGCCAGAAACCCGACAGCGTCGCGGAGATGACGATCAAACAAGCTGCCATCCTGCGATCCGCGGCGCATCTCGTTAAGCCCGGCGGGCGGCTGGTGTATGCCACCTGCAGTCTTCTGCACGAGGAAAACGAAGCAATCGTCGACGCGTTCCTGCAGAGCGAGCCGGCGTTCAGGCTGGTCAACAGCAGTGAGGCGCTTGCGCGGACCGGCGTCACGATCGATACGGGAGAGTACTTCCGTGTGTTTCCGCACAGCCATGGTATGGACGGTTTTTTCGCCGCGGTTCTCGATCGTGCGGCGCAGTAGACCGGATATGCGATGCGGCTCGCGCGCAAACGTATGAACGGGGGAGACCGATCGGATGTCTTCCGCACAAAAACGCGCCGGCGAATTCTCGCGACGATGTCGAGCTGCGCCGCATTGACGCTGTCGCTTTGCGCCTGGCCCGGCGCCGCCTATGCTTTCGATCCGCATCCTGCAGTAGAGCAAGTCGGCGTCGCAGTGGTATTTACCCCGGGCGACGAGGCCGCGCAGCTCATCATAGAATCGCTGAACGCAGCGCACGAACGGATTCTCATCCAGGTGTTCAGCTTCACCAATCGCGATATCGCCCGGGCGCTGATTTCTGCGCAACGGCGTGGTGTCGATGTCGAAGTCATCTCCGACGCCGCCGAGAGCCATCGATACGCGCACGGCGCACTCGCGCTTTTGGTTGCATCCGGTGTGCCGGTGTACATCGACGAAGAGCACGCGTCGGCGCACAACAAGGTCATGGTCATCGACGAAGGCACCCCGAACGCAGCGGTGCTAACCGGCAGCTACAACTTTACCTACGCAGCACAGACGCGCAACGCTGAGAATCTCCTGCTTCTGCGCGGGGGTGCGCACACCACGCAATCGTTCGCCGACAATTGGCGGCTGCATCGCGCTCACTCGCGTGCGTACGTCCCCAGCGCTCGCGACT
>JBDTMS010000009.1:0-17732 GCA_039934195.1 Betaproteobacteria bacterium | reverse complement strand
GCCGGCGTCGATCAGGCGCGGCGCAATTTGCGCGCTCAGCAACAGATGATCGATGCGGAGGCCCGAGTTGCGCTGCCAGTGCTGCCGGAAGTAATCCCAGAACGTGTAGATGCGCTCGTCCGGGTGACGCGCGCGAATGGCATCGACCCAGCCTTGGCTGAGCAGCCTGACGTAGCATTCTCGACTTTCCGGCTGCAGCAACGCATCCTTCAACCACGACCGCGGGTTATAGATATCGAAGTCGGTCGGCACCACGTTGTAGTCGCCCGCCAGCACGACAGGGTGACCGCTTTCGTAGAGTCCCCCCGCATGCTCGATCAAGCGCTCGAACCACTTCAGCTTGTATTCGAACTTCGGCCCCGGTTGCGGGTTGCCGTTCGGCAAGTATAGACAGCCGATCACGATCCCCTGCACAGCGGCTTCGATATAACGGCTGTGGTCATCCGACGGGTCGCCAGGCAAACCGCGGCGGCACTCGATAGGGTCTGCACCCTTGGCAAGAATCGCGACGCCGTTCCACGAGCGCTGGCCCTGCCATATCGCGCCGTAGCCTGCCGCACGGATCTCAGTAGCGGGAAAGCTCGCGTCCAGCGCTTTGAGCTCCTGCAGGCAAACGATGTCCGGCGACTCTTTGTCCAACCATTGCAGCAAGTGCGGAAGACGCGAGCGAATGCCGTTGACGTTGAACGTGGCGATTTTTATTGCTGTCATGACCTATATCCATTCAAGCGTTGAGCATTGACGAGGCGCCGCGACGCCTAACCGGTAGAAAACCACAATAGCCTGCGACCCCGGGGAGCGCCAGCGGCTCAAAGCAAAAGGTCCACACGCGGTGTTCGAACCGCGCGGGAATAAAAAAGTTGCCGCGTTTGTCGATTTCTCGCAGTCTCGCACGTCGTTCAGTTAGAGCGCGCGATGCAATCATCGATACCATCCAGATTCTCGGCGCTAATAATCATAAGGAGACTTAAAAGATGCGATTTGCGCTATTGGTCAAGGCCAGCAAGGACAGCGAAGCGGGCGTCATGCCGAGCAAGGCGTTGCTGACCGAGATGGGAAAGTTCAACGAAGAAATGATGCAGGCCGGCGTACTGCTCACCGCGGAAGGACTGCATCCGACGTCGAAGGGTGCGCGCGTGAAGTTCTCCGGCGCGCAGCGCAGCGTCATGGACGGACCGTTCAGCGAATCGAAGGAGCTGATCGCCGGCTTCTGGATCATCCAGGTGAAGTCGATGGAAGAAGCGATAAGCTGGGTCAAGCGCTGCCCCAATCCAATGGAAGGCGAGTCCGAAATCGAGATTCGCCGCATTTGCGAGGCGGAGGATTTCGGTGCCGAGTTCACGCCTGAATTACGCGAGCAAGAAGAGCGCATTCGCGCACAAGCTGGCAAGAAAAACTAGATACGATCACCCAACAGCAACAAGGAGACACCATGCGAGCTCAACCTTATCTGTTCTTCGAAGGCCGTGCCGAAGAGGCGGCCGAATTCTATCGCAAGACGCTCGACGCCGAGATCACGATGCTCATGCGCTACAGCGATAGTCCGGATCCGACTCCACCCGGCATGATTCCACCTGGATCGGAGAATAAAGTGATGCACATGAACTTACGAATCGGGGACACTGAGGTGATGGCGTCCGACGGCAATTGTGGGGGCAACTCGAAATTTCAAGGCTTCTCGTTGTCGCTCACGGTAGCAAACGACGCCGAGGCAAAGCAGAAATTCGCAGCGCTGGCGGAAGGCGGACAAGTGCAGATGCCGCTCGCGAAGACTTTTTTCTCTTCGCAATTCGGCATGCTCACCGACCGTTTCGGCGTGGGGTGGATGATCGTCGTTATGATGTAATCGACAATCGTTCGAACGCTCGAGCAATGCTGAGCCGTAGCGATCCGCATTGCTCGACGCGCACCATCAAGCACAACAAACCGGAAGCACAACAATACGGAGCGATGACGATGCGATTCATGATGCTGATGATTCCGAAGGGATACGAATCGGCCGCGCCCGGTACGATGCCCGACGCCGACGCAGTAGCAGCGATGATGAAGTACAACGAATCTCTGCGGCAAGCCGGCGTGCTGATCACGCTGGACGGTTTGCATCCGCCCTCGATGGGCGCGCGCGTCTCGTTCAAGGACGGGAAGCCGGAGGTCACGGATGGACCGTTCGCCGAAGCCAAAGAAGTCCTCGGCGGCTACTGGATGATCCAGGTAAATTCGCAACAGGAAGCGATAGACTGGGCGTCGCGCTGCCCAGCGGGGAACAATGAAATAATAGAGATCCGGCAGGTGCAGGAATTCTCCGACTTCCCGCCCGACGTGCAAAAGGCCGCGGCCAAGTTTCCTGAAATGAAGACGCAATTGAAACCGGATAAGTGACATTGATGGCGGAATGTCGTGCAAGCTCGCCATTCTTGTCTGCATCGGAGTGATCTATGCCCAAGCCCATCGCCATCGTAATCGTCGTTCTGATCGCCGCGGTGTTGATTTATGCCGCGACCAAGCCCGATACTGTCAGCGTCGAGCGCTCGACGAACATCAAAGCGCCGCCGGGAAAGATCTTCCCGCTCATCGACGACTATCACAACTGGTTCGCGTGGTCGCCGTATGAAAAACTCGATCCGGAAATGAAACGAACTTATGCCGGTGCGGCCAGCGGCAAGGGTGCGGTGTACGAATGGCAAGGCAACAGCAAAGCGGGCGCGGGAAGAATGGCAATCGCTGATTCGTCGCCTCCCTCGAAAATAACGATCAATCTCGACTTCATTAAACCATTCGAAACGCACAACCTCGTCGACTTCACTCTGCAACCGGTAGGCGACTCGACCAACGTGACTTGGGCGATGCACGGCCCGGCTCCGTTTATTTCCAAGCTTATGCAAGTCTTCGTCAGCATGGACAAGATGATCGGCAAGGATTTCGAGACAGGGCTTGCCAACCTGAAGGCCGTTGCGGAAAAGTGATCTGGTGAACCATTGCGCCAGCCTACGAGCATCCCTTCATAATGCCGCATGATCGTTCATCTCATCGACGGCACGTATGAGCTGTTCCGCCACTTCTACGGGCTCCGCCGCTTCAATAAAGGCAAGGACAAACCCTACGGCGCGGTGATCGGCGTACTCAATACCGTGCTCGAAATCCTGGAGACCGGCGAAACGCATGTCGGTGTTGCGACCGATCATGTCATCGAGTCATTCCGCAACGATCTATGGCCTGGCTACAAAACAGGCGATGGCATTGAGCCCGCACTCGTCTCGCAATTTCATCCGCTCGAAGATGCGTTGAGTGCGATGGGCGTGGCGGTGTGGCCGATGACGGATCTGGAAGCGGACGATGCCCTTGCATCCGCAGCGCACCTTGCCGCCGAAGATACACGCGTCGAGAAAGTCTGCATCTGGACGGTAGATAAAGATTTAGCCCAATGCGTCGTGGGCGACCGAGTCGTGCAAATCATCCGCAAGGGCAACACAATTCGCAATGCTGACGGCGTGCGCCAGAAGTTCGGCGTCCTGCCCGCGCTGATTCCTGACTATCTTGCGCTCGTGGGTGACACGGCAGACGGGTATCCCGGGCTTGAGGGCATCGGGTCCGTCATGGCTGCACGACTATTAAATCGCCACGGCCCGATCGAAGATTTCCCGCCGGAAGTTTTAGGCGATAGGCGCGAGCTTGCCCTGCTATTCAAAGATCTCGCTACGCTGCGGACGAACGCTCCGCTGTTCAGCGACGTGGACGAGCTGCAGTGGCGCGGGCCGACCGGAACATTTGCTGCCATCGCAGAAAAGATGGAAGCCGCACGCGTGTTGGCGCGGGCGGTCAAGGCGCAGGCGGGTTTGAAGCCGGCGGACTAACACGTCGGCACCGCGCAACGCGGCAGCGTTTGCGCACCATCGCTGCACTGCACGAAGGGGCGGTTCCCAGAAACGCTTACCGTGACTTGCAGCGTCCGGCACTGAAGGTTGGCTACCCGCAACGGTGCCCCCAGCCATCGCAGCATGTCGGTCCGCTCGGTTAATCCCCAGAACGGCAATCCGTAACCAATCCGTAAGTCCCCTTCCGGTAGCTTCAGGCGAGATCGAACACAAGCCATCACGAGCACGGGAACCCACCGCGCGCAGGTCCGAGAAGACGCGGCGCAATTCGACAGGGTTGCTGGGATGAACTACGCTGTCCGTCACGACCATCCGCATATTCGTATGGCGAATGCGCTGTGCCATCGGCATCTGCGGAATACGTGTCCGGCGGCTGAGTCTCGTAGTGACTGCTAGTTTGTGTTTGCCCGAAGGTAATCGCAAAGGGGCATCGCCCCGGGAGGTCATTGATGGACAAGTTGCGGTGGTGGTTGTGCTGCCTGGGGTTCGTAGCGCTTGTTACTGCGATGCCGCGCGAAACATTGGCAAAAATTGAAGTCGAGCTAAGCAACGGAACCACTATTCTTTCGAGTGCGAACCCGCGATCCGGGTTCAAGCTCTCTATGCCAACTATGCCCGGAAATGACGACACGATCATACTTCTCGTCTGCTCGACGAGACCGTGCACTATCTACTTCCCGAGCGGAACTCCCACCAGATTGAACACGGACACCCACGCGTTTAGCGAGAGTTGCGAGAGCGAGGGGGGTAGCTGCGCCCACGTAAGTAAGACCGATACAGCCGGCGCAACTATAACAATCAGCGGGGTTCGGATTACGTCGCTTGGAGCCGGCCGAAGTCAAATGGCGATAACCATTAAAACCGCCGTCGGCGATATGCAGGCGGTAAACACCGGTAGCTACCCCGCGACAGCCGTACTCGGAGGTGCATTCACCGGCGCGGACGACTACGAAATCTCTGGTGGTTGTGCCGATCCAGATTTAGGGCTTACCAGAGAACAGCTGATGACACCTTGCGTAAGATTGCGGTTCGATGTAAATGCGGTCATGCTAAACGATTCTGGTAGCCGCGACATAGCAACCGTCAGCATCCCATGCTGGAACTCACCACTTGGCTACCTCACGAGCCCTTGCTTGCCGGCCGGCAAGTATTTGAGCGACGGTACTTTTGTAGCGATCGATCAAACCCGCTCCTCTTGCGACCTTGCTGCCTGTGCTCCCTACCATACCGTCACGCTCAGCGCGGACTTCGAAGGAAGTGGTCAAACCTTAGTCCTTCGGAACGACGCGATCGTAGCTATGTCGCGGCGAACGGAGGAGGATTTCGGTTACGTGGATCTCGCTTACATGCTAGCCAATCAGTGGAGGAGCCCAACCTGGGTATCCTTTAACGCGGGCAGCGAAGCTTATCGCGCGATCCCAAAGGGGTTGCGCAAGAACGGTTCGGACGAATCATTCGGATTCGAGCTTGAACAGGCACCATGGGTCCCCGCAAAACGTGGCGTGAGTTTAATTTCCATCGGCGGGGCGCAGACGGAAAGAACGGCGACAATGCATTACCAGCTAGCGAGCGACGCAGGAATGACCGCTCGTATGCGTCTTATGTCGTGAAAGCTAAGCAGTTGCTCTGGAAAGACGTCAGCACACTGCAGCTCGATTACGACGTCATTACGAGCGCAGAGCCTGAACCGGACGATCCATTATCGAACGACGATCCGCGTCTCAAGGGATTGTCGTTTTCGGATTGCGCAAATGACGCCTTTTACGTGTTGGTCGCGCTTACAGACGCAGAAGATAAGCATGCGCGGAGACTTAAGATAAGGCTCGGTACAGTACATCAATTCAAAGATAATTGTGCTACTGCAAAATTGAGCCAGAATAATTTAATCACTGACCCTGAACAACGGGTCGAAGCATCAAATATGTCGGATCTGATGACCGTCCAAGATTCGCAAAAGGTCCTCAAGGACTATTACGTTCGCTCAATCTCAATCGTGCTAGATCGGGGCGTGCCAACAACGGGGACAAACTACTCAAACTATAAGGTGAAGCTGCGTGAGGCCACGGTGATTGCGCTTAGCGATGGAAAGCCAATCAAAACCAAAGCAACGGACTTTCTTCTCGTTGTCGATAACAGCAAGTTTGGAAAGATCACTAGCCTGCCGAAAACTGGACGCAGCATGTTGTTTAGGAGTCAAAGCGGAGTTCTTGATTCAAAGATTAGCCGAATTGCCAACCAGGAAATCACGAATGTCGGAGATCAGCTTCACGGAAAGTTGCCTGACACCCTCGCTAAGGGCGTTCGGTATCAAGTCGATCTGTGCTTATTCGGCGGCAGGTGCCTGCCCTATCAAGGTTCTTTCACCGCGCCCGACTAAGACGAAGCAACCAATAAATTTATCCACCATATGCGCTCGCGATAATGAACAGGTCCGTAGGGCGTTGCCCATCCGCGCGCGCAGTAGTACTGGTATCCCTGCTTTTTTATTGCACCGTTTCACTCCCTAACATTACGGTCGATGGCAGCGTCGGGCCAGTACGCGTACTAACTGGACCACATTACGTCATCGGTTCCGAAGTAGGTACGATTCGAGGCAATAACCTTTTCCACAGCTTCGGACAATTCAGCGTTCGCGCAGGAGAAAGCGCAACGTTCAACGGGCCAAGTTCGGTTTCCAATGTGGTAAGCCGCGTTACAGGGGCAGTGCCGTCCTCAATAAATGGGGTAATTGACACGCGCACCTCGATGCCATCCGCTAATTTTTTCTTTATTAACCCAAGCGGCGTGATATTCGGGCCGGACGCACAGCTACAGGTGGGCGGTTCGGTCCACGCCAGTACAGCAGATTACATTGGCTTCCCCGGTAAAGAGGGTAAGTTTTTCGCTAGTCTTTCCAGGGAAAGCGCCCTAAGTGTAGCTGATCCAGTATCGTTCGGATTTCTAGGATCCAATACGGGGGTCATATCTATAGACGGAAGCCATCTCACCGTCGCTGCGCAAAAAACGCTGTCGTTCGTTGGTGCCGATGTCGAAATAAGTGCCGCTGGTTTCGTCGCCCCGAGCGGCGCGATCCGTATTGACGGTATGCGTTCGGATACCTTTCTGATTAATTCACCTAACGTGGCATCTGTATCCGGCAAGGGTTCAGTTTCCATTACCAGAAGTACCCTGGATGTGACCGGTACGCCAGCTGGGAAGATCGTAGTTCGCTCTGGACAACTGATGATTGCACGATCCTCTATGCGGGCGAGCAGCAGCGGCGCGATAGACGCACCTAGGGTTGGAGTCGAGCTTTACGCGTCTGAACGGATGACAATAGATAACAGGCTCGGTGGCAGTTCAATAGAATCGTCTACATCTGGCGGCGGCCGCGCAGGCGATATTTGGATTGTTGCGAACCAACTCGAAATGATGCCACGTGCATCGATCAAGTCATTAAGTTCTGGGGCGGGGCGCGGCGGCGACGTTCGTATTTGGGCTGATCAACTTGTTAGCACCGGTACAACTATAAGCACCGACGCATCCGATACAGGGTCTGGCGGAGATGTTTATTTTAACGTGCGGAGTATGAGCGTTACCCGAGGGTCGATTCGAAGCGTGAACGGTATTACTGAGATATCAAAGCCACGCAGTGGAGGCGCCATTCATATCTCCGCCGGCCTGCTCACCATGGATGACGGAGCGTTGATTGAGTCGGATAGTACTGAGGCTAGCCGGGCGCCCGGCGGTGACGTAGATGTACAAGTAGACAAGCTAATCATTACACAGGGCGCATCGCTCGCCACTTACTCAGAGAGTCGCTCGGTCGACGCTTCAGCCGGTAACCTCGCAGTGACGGTTCAGGGCCCAGCCGTAATTTCGGATCGCGGAAGCATCGTCAGCGCGAGTTTCTCCGATGCTCCTGCGGGTGAAATTACCGCGCGGTTCGGGTCTTTAGAATTGCGCGACGATGGGACCATTCAAGCTGGTATATACGAGACTGGGAGAAAAGGTCAAGGAGGCGACTTAACGTTAGCGGCCGATTCGATAGTGATCTCTAATGGTGCAGGAATATCTAGCCAAGCCACTAGTAAGAGTGTCAGTGCTACGTTGATTCATGAAACCAAAAATCTGGTTATCAACCGCGGATACATCAGCACCAGTACAGTGGGTACCGGTGCGGCGGGTAATATACGTCTTGACGTAAATCGTGTGATCCTGTTGGATGGCGGTCAGATTGCCAGCGGCAGCCTGGACCCGGCTAGCGGCGCCGCAGGCACAATTACACTGTCTCATGCAACGTCGGTCACCATCTCAGGTTCATCGCCCGATAACAAGTCTCCCATCCCACCGCCTTTCAGCCTCAAGCAATCGAGCAGCGGTATTTTCAGCATCACCGAAAGGTCCGGTCCGGGCGGCGACATCACCATCGCCGCGCGCCAACTTGAACTACGCGATGGCGGCAACATCTCGGCGAGCAGTACGAGCCGTAGGTCGGCTACCGCATTGGCTGGCAACATCGCTATTACCTTCGGCGACAGCCTGATCATGGACCACGCGTCCATCGCAACCTCTTCCAACTTCGCCGATGGCGGCAACATCAAAATAACTAGTACCGGCTCGACGCTCTTTCTCAACAACAGCCAGATCACAACCAGCGTTCAAAGCGGTTTAGGAAGCGGCGGCCAGATCACGCTCGGCTCTCCGGTACATCCAATCGGCTCAATGGTTCTTGCCGACAGCCAAGTACAGGCCAATGCGTTCGGCGGCGCCGGTGGCAATATCGGTGTGTTCGCCGACCTGTATTTGAATAGCGGCAGCACGGTGAGCGCGTTCTCCGCTCAGAGCACTGCCGGCACAATCGACGTCCAAGCGCGCGTTACCGACGTCAGCGGGGCACTCGCCGAGTTGCCCGACAACTTGTTGCAGGCAGCTAATCTTCTGCGCGCTTCCTGCGCTGCGCGTACCGCCGAAGGTAAAGCAAGCAGTCTGGTAGTAGCCGGGCGGGAAGGTGTGCCGCCCGAGCCCGGCGGATTTCTCTCGAGTCCGTTCGATATGTCGTCCGCTGATGCTGCCGAGACTTCGATGGACGGGCATGAAGATTCGCGGCTCTCGCAATCAACGGCCATGTGGGCCGGTTCGAACTGCGCGAGGTGATGTCTTCTGCCGCGCACTTCCATCGGCCAGCGCGGCATTTTACTTCAGCAGTTGGTCCAGCATTCGCGGCCGGCGTCTGTGTCGTCGAACTATTCGGCGCGACTGTCGCTGAGGCGCAAGTTGTGCTGCCGCGGCCGCCGCAGATCGGCGATCCAACCGGCCGCTCGAATGAGCCGCCCCCGCTGTTCGAAGAGCTGCCGCACACCATTCCTGTTCCGGGGCAAATCCTGCCGCCGCTGCGTTCGCCGCAACCACGCGAAACCGATGACGCCTCAGGACTGCAATTCCTGGTACGCGATATACGTGTCGTCGGCAGCACGGTGTTTACCGAGCAGCAACTCGCCGTCGTCACGTCGTCATACGTCAATCGCAAAGTAACTTCAGAAGATCTCGAGGCGCTACGTATTGCGCTGACGCGGCTCTACGTCGACAAAGGCTACGTCAACTCCGGCGCAGTTCTGCCCGATCAGACCGTTGAGGCCGGCGTCATCACGTATCAGATCGTCGAGGGCAAACTCGATCGCATCGAGATGCAGGGCAATCGCTGGCTGCGTGAGCGTTACTATCGCGATCGGCTTGCATTGGCCGCGGGTCCGCCGCTCAACGTCGATACGCTACAGGAGCGAATTCAAATCCTGCTCGAAGATCCCCGCATCGAGCGACTGAACGCCGAGCTGAAACCCGGGGCTAGCGCATCGGAAGCAATCTTGAACGTTCGCGCAGAGGAACGATCGCCGCTCAAGCTCTGGTTCGATTTCGACAACTATCAGGCGCCCTCAGTCGGCGCAGAGCGCGGCGTCGCGACGATCCAGCACAACAGCGTCACTGGGAACGGCGACGTGCTGGAGCTGAGCTACGGCAGATCGCGGGGACTCGATCCGCTGCTCGATCTGGGCTACACCGTTCCTATTACAGCGCGCGACACCACTCTCGGAATTCGATATCGGAAGAATGATCTCGTCGTCGTCGAAAACCCATTCGCTTCGCTGAACATAGAAAGCCAGTCGGAAGTCTATACGGTCTCTCTGCGGCAGCCTGTTTATCACACGCCAAGCGCGCTGGCCACGCTCGAGCTGGCCGGCGAGCGAACGTCGCTGCAAACATCGGTGCTCGGCGTGCCGTTCGATCTCGAACCAGGCGCAGTCAACGGCGAGACCGTTTCCACAGCCGTGCGATTTGCGCAGGAGTTCGCCTATCGAACACGCGATCAAGTCATCGCTGCTCGCTCCCGATTTTCCGTCGGCGTCGATGCGCTGAGCGCGACAACCCACACCGACGGCAAGCCGGATAGCGAATTCTTTACCTGGCTTGGGCAATTTCAATGGGTGCGCCAGTTCGATACCCTCGCACCGGTCGGCATGCCCAACGCACAGGTGATCTTTCGATCCGATGTTCAGCTGTCGAACAAACCGCTGCTCACGGTCGAGCAGATTGCGCTCGGTGGCCGATACACCGTGCGCGGCTATCCGCAGAACACGCTCGTGCGCGACAACGCGTTCATCACGTCGATCGAAGGCCGCCTGCCGATCCTTCGCAACACGCGTTGGGCCGACTATCTCGAACTGGCGCCGTTCTTCGATTATGGGCGTGGCTGGAACACGAACCGGCCTACCACCGGTCCTTCCGACCTCGCAGGCGTCGGCATCGGCGTGCGGTGGGGGATGACGATTCACTCGAGCGTGCCGATACGCCCGCAGTTCGAAATCTACTGGGGGCATCCGTTGCGAAAAATCGATACATCGGCGAGTGCTGCGGAAGGCAACGGACTGTACTTCCAGCTTCTGATCGGCGCGTTCTAGCTGCCGGCGTGCATTTGCCGGAACGCAGGCGCGGGCAAGCTCGCGCGCGCGTTACTGGGCAATCTCCGGCAGTCCGCCTTGTGCAAGGAGCGCTGCGCGATAACGTCGCGGCATATCGTCAGCCGGTGCAGTGTCGATGAGGTCTGATATCGCTTCGAGTGCGTCGTACCAAATGCCGGACTCCGCGTACAACGCCGCGCGACCTTCACCGCGCGCGCTTGCCAGTTTTGTCTTCCATTCGCTCGCTGGCTCGATGCGTTCGATGGCGCCGCTGGCGAGTATGTCGCGAGAGCGGCGCGCGCCATCCGGCACAATGGCGATAGACCATTGATAGGCGACGCCCTGTTTCAATCGCACGCCGTAATCGGCGAGACGAACGCGATGTATCCCGTGCTGCACAGGCGAGGCGAGCGTCACCTCGAGAACCGGCTCGACCGCATTCGGATCCACGAGGGTGAGCTCGACAGGCAACGTCGTCTCGGCAGAGATGAACCAAAATAGGGACGGCTGTTCGCTCACCGTCAGGCCGGTGTGATCCGGCGCCAGAACCGACAGCACGAAGGTGTCTCGCTCCCGGGTGCCTCGCGTCGCGCCGCCTACGCGTCCGCCGGGCGCACCGCGCTGCGGCGGCTTGTACACCAGCGCCAGTGCTTGTTTAGCTCTGGGTGCCTTCTGCTCTGTGTCGGCCTGCGACGCGCTGCGCGGCTCGGCTGCGCTGGCGTACGAATACATTCCGAGCAATGCGATTCCAGTGACCACCGCGGTCAGCGCGGCTTGCCGTGCAGTACTCATTGCCGTGGTCCTCCTCTCAGTACCGGCGACGGGATCATGCGAGGACTACGAAGTGCGACCTCGTCGATGCGCATGCCCGTCACGCGTTTTATGATTGTGCGCCTGCGGGCAACATTGCGCTCAAGGCCGGAACGTCCGGCTCCGCTTTAGGAACGCACCGATAATTACCGTGTTTCCGAAGCGGGCTACCTCACCTTACGCCGTCTGCGTCACCAGCTGAATCGGCCTTTTGGCCTATAACCCGGTAGACGCGAACCGGCTGCTCTTTGCCCTTTAGGCTGACATTGCCGATGTCTTGAATTTCGAAGCGCGCGCCGATTCGATCGAGCGTCGGCTCGCCGATCAGGATGCGAGCAGGCCGCGAATCGTTTTCCGGCATAAACAACTCTTTGTCGAAGCCCTCGAGCGTCGCAGCAGTATTCACGGTATCTCCCACCACCACATATTCCGAACGCTCCGCGCTGCCTAACGTGCCCGCAACGACTGGACCGGTAAAAATCCCGATTCGCATCTCCGTCGTCGGTCGAGATTGCGATCGCCACCGTCGATTCAACTCAACAAGTGCGGTTTCCATCGCGAGCGCGCACGACACAGCGTTGTACGCATCCTGATCGATCTCTGCCTCGGTTCTCCGCGCAATCGGAATGCCGAAGACAGCAACGATCGCATCTCCGGCGTACTGACGGATAACCCCGCCATAGCGGCTGACTTCGCGCGTCATGGCATCCATGCATTCGTTCAGCCAGTCGAGCAGCGCTTCCGGCGTGAGCTGCTCGGATATGCCGGTAAAGCGCGTGAGATCAGTGAACATGACGGTTGCAACGAGACGCACAGAGCGAGGGCGTTCACCGTCGAGAAACTGCTCCCGCTGCTGCCAGATCGCCTCGGCGACTTCGCGCGACACGTGGCGCGAGAACAGCCGCATCAGCAGCGTGCGCTGCAAGCTCTCGCGATGCGAAACTACTGTTGCCATCAGGCCTGCCGACATCAGCCAGGCGATTCCGGGCGGTACCAGCGGAATCCACCAGCCGCGAAGAAACGCGAGAAAGGCAAATACGCAAACTGCGATCACTCCGGCGGCGACAGCGAGCGAGAAGCGTAGCGGCGAACGCACCGTAATCCCCAGCAACGCGCCCGCAGTGCTCCACACAATCAACCATAGCCACTCCTGCCACTTCGGCAGCGGGGCGATCGGCGCCTCGCCTTGCAAGCCCATCCGCAGCAGCTGGCTGGCGATGTGCGCCTGAACCACGACACCGGGCATGGACTGCTGTGCGTCGGGGCCCCGACTCCACGGCGTGTAGAAAACGTCGCCGACACTCTCGGCAATCACGCCGATGATCACGATCTTGTCATTCAGCAACTCAGGTTCGGCGGCGCCAGCGAGAAGCTTGACGAGCTCGATCGAATGGAAGGGGCGCGGTGCGCCCTTGAAGTCGAGAAGAAACTGGTACCCATGTGCATCCGCGCGCACATATCCGCCATCGTCGGCTTCCAACGGCGCGATCGTTACCGCACCAAGCCGCATGAAAGAGGGATGGTTCGGATCAGGCTGCGCAATAACACCGTGAGCTTGCAGATACTGCAGCGCCAGCCGCAGCGAAAACGCATAGGACGTAGTGGTCTCATCATTTAGAAAGAGAAGGCCGCGCCGGACCACGCCGCCACGATCGACCAGGACGTCGCTGAAACCGGCGCGCTCGGTTGACTGCAATGCGCGAGGCGGCGGCACGCCTCCGGATCGGCCTTCGGCCGACTTCGTGACGACGATCAGCCGTGGTTCGGCGGCGAGTAATGCCTCCAGCTTCTGCGTGCCCGGCGCGACCGGCACGTCGCGATAGATGTCGAGGCCGATCGCGCGCGGTTGATAACGGAGCACCGCCTCCAGCGCTCGTGCCAGCACTTCGTCCGACAGAGGGCCGCCATTGTTGCGAATGTCGTTTTCGGTAACGGTGATGAGCGTGATTCGCGAATCCGGCAATACATCCGCATAACGCAGGCGCATGAACGCGTCGTAGGCGACCAATTCCATCGATTCGAACAGGCCCACGCCGCGAGCACTTGCAACGATAGCGCTTGCGCAAAGTGCGACGAGCGCGATGACTACAACAGAGGATCGAGACAGGCGCGAGCAATAGGAGAGCACGTAGTCCTTGCGCCGCCAACCAAAACGCTTCACGCCGGATGCGCGCCGGCGCACCAGCCGGGTAAGAGCCGATTACGAGCCGCTGAGATAGCGTTCATGCGGATCGGACTAGAGCCAGCTATTGATCAGCAGGAATGGCGACCAGTATCCCGGATGCACATAGCGCGGATCGGCAAGAACCTTGAGTTGGGCGCGCTGCAACGCCACCGCCCGCGTCACAGACGGATCTTGTAGCTGCCGATAGAAATGTGTGAGCAGGTCGGCCGCGACCGCATCGTGCACTTGCCAGAACGTTGCTACGGCACTGCGCGCGCCTGCGCGCACCGCGACACCGGCCATACCGAGTGCCGCACGATCATCGCCTTCGGCCGTCTCGCACGCGCTGAGTGTAAGCAATTCGAGCGGGTCTTCACGGTATTTGAACAGCCCGATGAGTTGATCCAGGCGATCAAGCGTGAGCTTGTCGTCGAACGTCAGCAGGAAGGTTTTCGAGGGCGTGCCGCTGAACTCGCCGTGGGATGCGACATGCAGGATGGTGTACTGTTCGGCGTGCAGTTGCTTTTCCAGATTCGCCATCACGAAATCTCGGTCTACAAGTGTCGTGCTGTTGAACATGGTATGCAAAGCGGCCAGCTCAGCCGCGACGCGCGGCAGCGGTGCGAAACCTTGCACCGACTCGCTGACGCCTACCGCCAGCATCTTTATACGTTCGCGGCGGACAGGGCGCGGGTCGGTGAGGTCCAGTCCGGGTGTAATGGCGAGTGCATATTTTGCAACCAGAAATTGCTTGCCGTCATGCAATGCCGCCATCGGTATCGTTCGCAAAGGTCCATCGGGAACGAATACCAGTGTGTCGATCTTCGCGGCTGCCAAGTCGGCTTCTATCGGGCGGATGAGCCACCTATAGAGCGTCTGCGCGTGCACTAGATATTCTCGCGTCGTTCGCTTTTCCAATTTACGCCGGAGCTCGCGCACCTCCGCTGTCATCGCATCAAGGCCGATCGGTACGACCACGCTTTTCAAACCGCCCGGGAGGCTAACCAATAGCTCGGTCCGATCCGGCAACAAAATCGGATAGATTACGACCGCGGTTTGCGCGACGACCTCGAGCTTGGTGACCTTCGAGAGCGCGGTGTCGACACAGTCGTCGCGAAAGTAGTCGCGCAGCTCGGCGACCTTGAACAGCTCGACAGTCTGCCGTGCCTCCAGCAAATCCGGTGCAATCTTTTCGCGCGGTCCTCCGGCACGTGCGCGCTGAAGCAGAAGATCCACCAGCTCGAAGTAGATCGTACCGATCGAGTCTCGAAACGAAACCTGCGCGCCGCTGTAGCCCATCGATAGTTCCGGGCGAATCGACTGCAGCGTATATACGGCTCGGCGATAAGCGTCGATCGCCGCGTCCGTTTGCCGCATTTTGCGAAGAAGCCGCCCTGCCTGCCACTGCCATCGATAGAGCGACTCCGGAGCATCTACCTGCTGCGCATCGGAGACCGCCTTGCGTGTCAGTTCCAGCGCCTCCGCGTAACGACGCTCGTCTTCGTACAGGCCGCCCAGGTAGCCGCGCGCATAGGACGCAATGCGCCGATCGCCGATTGCGTCTGCATTGCTCGCGGCGTAGGACAAGACGGTGCCTGCTTGCAGCGATAGACGATCGCGCTCATCCGAGATGGCGCTCCGAAGATCGCGATACCCGAGGCCTACGCTCACTAACGTAAACGTCACCTCGTGCGACCTGTTGAGCGTGCGCAACTCGCGCAGCGAGTCGTCCAACATTGTCAGCGCCTCGGACGCGCGGCCGCTCTCGCGCAGCGCGGTCGCCAGGTTGACTCGACTGCGTGCTTGCAGCAGGCTCAGCTTCGCGGTTGTCGCGAGCGCGATAGTCTCGCGATAGCTCACCTCTGCTTCGGCATACTTTTGCTGTGCGGCGAGTAGATTGCCGAGATCGTTGAGGGTTGTCGCGGTAAGCGCAGGATCCGCCAACTTGCGCACGGTGATGAGCGTCTCTCGCAGCAGCCGCTCTGCGGTTTCCATCTGACCAAACGCGATGTAGACGTTACCGAGCGCCGCGCCGATTACCGCCGCTTGGCGAGCATCGCCGGCGGTTTGGGCCAGCTCAAGCGCAGTGTTCAGGCTGGCGGCTGCTTGACGGTATTGTCCGAGCTCCGATTGTGCGCGAGCCAGGTGGATCAACGCGGAGGCCTGAGCCTGGATCTGGCCGCGTTCGGCATAGGACCGTGCGGCAGCCGCCCACTGGTGAGCCGCTTCTTCAAGCGCGCCGCGCTGAAAAGCTGTTACACCTCGATCGAGCTGCGCATCGGCTGCGTTCACGTCGATGGATACTATCCACGCAAATGCAAGTGCGCCGCACCACATCAATACCGGAATCCGATCGGTCATCCCGCGGGCCTTTGTCAGCGCCAGTCGCTGCCGGTGCAAGCATAACCGTTGTCGGCTTGTCTGCCTAACGCACGGTACTTACGAGGTCAAGCGCCGATTCGTGTACCACGGGAATGTACAACCATGCACCTATCGATTCACTAGAGCCGTGCGACGGGGGAATGAGCGGCGGCAAAGACGGACGGAAACGCTGAGCATCGGCGTTACTCAGCTTTTCGTTTCGCGCGAGCCCCGCATGCTCTGCGAGCGACCGCACGCGAGCCGCTCTAGGCGGTCTCGGCTTTGTTCGAAGAATCTTGCGGAGACCACGGCAAACGCCGCCGTTCGACGATAACGTTCAGTCCGCCCTTGCACAGCAATCCATTCACCGTCGTCTCGATCGCGGCACGCTCGCCGGGGGCGAGCCGAACGCGATACTTCTGCGCGATGGTGGCAAGCAAGAGCACGTATTCGAGCATGCCATATGACTTGAACGGACATTGACGTGGTCCGCCGCCGAATGAAAAGGATGCGAGTTTCGGCAGCTGAGCTAGCAACTCGTCGGTCCACCGATCAGGGTCGAATGCCTCGGGGTTGCTGAGATTGCGTGGGTCGCGATGCATTGCCCAGACGCTGATCGCTACATTGCTGTCCGTCGCAAGCCGGTACCCACCGAGCTCGCACTCGCTGTTAACCTCGCGAGCAACAATCGGATAAAGGGGATACAGACGCATCGCCTCTTTAACGCACCGAGCTTCAACGCGGTCTTGATGCGGGCCCAACGACGGATTAGTCGGTTCATGTCAGCTCCTAAAGCCCATAGCGCCATTTGCCAAGCTTGAGTGCGGACTTAATCCGTACCCACCGTCGAATGATCTTTTGCATGCGGGCTTCTAGTTGTTCGCGCAGCAATGATGACTTCGAAGTGGCAAGGCGTACGCCTGACGACTTTATAGTGTTGCGTTAGCATGAGAGCCGCTGTGTGGTCAGGGACCGGCTGAGCGGTAAGCGGTAGTAGCTGAGGCCGGATCAGGCAACTTATGCACTGCGACGCACCTGCTTCGCGTGTCGTATCACATTCGAGGGAGTACGAATGGCCACCGATCTCCTATTCCGCGACGACGCCTATGCAAAAACAACGTCGGCGCGCGTCACCGCGGTGCACGAGACAGGCATCGAATTCGACCGCACGATCTTCTACCCAATGGGCGGCGGCCAAGTAGGGGACGTCGGATCGCTGCTACGTTCGAACGGCGCGCGAGTCGCCATCACCGACACGCTCAAAGGCGAATCCTTTGATAGTGTCCTGCATATCCTCGCTCCAGGCGCACAACCACCGGAGATCGGCGAGGCGGTGCACCTTGAAATCGATTGGGACCGCCGCTACGCCCTGATGCGGCTTCACACTGCTTTGCACGTGATGTCCTGTGTAGTGATCGCGCCTGTCACGGGCGGAAACATCTCGCCGGACAAGGCCCGCCTCGATTTCGACATCGCTATCAGCTTGCTGGACGCCACTAGGATCGAGCGCGGGACAAACAAGCTGATCGCACAAGGCATCGCGACCGAAACAGTCTGGATCACCGATGAGGAGCTCGATGCACGGCCGGA
>JBDTMS010000008.1:0-18895 GCA_039934195.1 Betaproteobacteria bacterium | reverse complement strand
CGAAGACGCGCTCGGGCAAGCTGGTTCGGCGCAGCATGCAGGCGTTAGCGGAGGGACGCGATCCCGGGGATCTCACCGCCTTGGAGGATCCATCGGCAGTGGAACAGATTCGCGCTGCGGTGCTGGTGAAGTAATCTCGTATACGAAGGCGGAGAGCGATACGAACGCCAAAAAAAAGCGCGGTTGCCCGCGCTTTTTTCTCACCAGATCCAACCTTCGATATTTCGTGGGAGTATTTCTCGGGATGTCTCTTGGGACTATTTCTTGAGATTATTTCTTGCGCGGATCCTCTGTTGCATCCACATAGTCGATCGCACTGTCGATCGGCCCGGTGCCCATTTCTTGAATGACGACTTCGGTTTCTGCCCACGCGAAATGCGGTGCGTTCGGCTCGGTGGTGTAGAAGCTGCCGGGTGTGAACTTGACCAGTTTCGACTGCTCGAATTTCTCGCCGACGGCGGTCCAGTAATTGCCCTGTAGAACGGTGACGATGCGTTGATCCGGATGCTTGTGCGCAGGCAGCTTGTAGCCAGCGGGAAACTTCACGCGAAAAATGTACGGCCCGTCTTTTTTCGGATCGCCATACAGCAATATCATCTTCGCGCCGGCGGGAATTGCCGTGCTGTCCTTCCACTGCACCTGCGGGGATACGGTCGACTCGTATCCCTTCATCATGAACTCGGTCCCCTCCGCTGCGGCTGCTGCGCCGACGCTGAGCGTCAACGCCAGCGCAGACAGTGCTGCTGCGCCCCATGCAACCAGGGCTCTCTTGGAATACGTTTGCATTACGAGTCTCCAGTGTTGCAACAGATTTGCGTAAGCGCAAATGCTGCTGCCGTTGTTATGTCGCTTGTGAATCACTCGCGGCTGCGCGGGTCGTCGTCGGGATTGAGATATTTGATCGGATTTTCGACCGGTCCGAATCCCATCACCTGCATGACGACTTCGGTGCGGGCGAAGTCGAAGTGCGGCGTATTCTTGGAAGTAACATAGAAGGTGCCCGGGCCGTACTCGTCCATCTTGAACGGATCGTAGTGTTCGCCGACGCCGTGCCACCAGATGCCTTTCAGAATGGTGATCACGTGATCGTCCGGAAAGGTATGCGGCGCCAACCGATAGGCGGTGGGTACGCGAAACCGATAGATGTAGGGACCGGGCTTGCTGGGATCGCCGTATAAGGCAATGACGCGCATGCCGTAAGGAACGGACTTGCCGGCCTTCTGCCACTTCATGTCGCCGAGCTTCGTGTCGCCGGGCACGATCGCGGTCATTCCCGTAATATTGGCATCGTCGGCGTTGCCGCTCATACTCGCGGCGCTAAGTCCCAGCGCCAGTGCGGCCGCGAACAGCGGTCGACACAATCTCTTGCATTCCATGTTGAGGTTCCTCGTGTTGGATCTTATCGACGCACTCGACGCCATGTTGACCGGTGGCGTGCAGTGGGTCGTTTTCGGGTAAGAATGTTAGCACGAAGGCTTCGCAGCGAAATCGCGCGCCGCCGGATGCCTGCCACTCTACAGCGCGCGGGTATTAGTGCGCCGCGCGCTAAAGATTAACGCGGCAATGTTGTGGACTCGCCGCGTGCCGTCGAGTTCATCGCGAGCGCGAGGCGGCGTAACTGCTACCATCATCGTTCCTTCCCAGAGGGCCACCTATGTACCGTCTGTTGCCCAACTGTGCTGCACTGCTTCTGATATCGCTCGCTGCGCCAGTCCATGCGTTCGATGGCATCCGCGTAACGCTGCTCGGAACCGGCGCGCTCGCGCCGTCTATAACGCGATCAGGTCCAGCAACGCTGATCGAAGCGGGCGATGAAGTCCTGCTGTTCGACTGCGGTCGCGGTGCATTGCAACGACTGCAGCAAGCAGGCGTTCGCGTGCAAGATCTCGACGCCGTCTTTCTGACGCATCTTCACTCCGATCATACGGTGGGATTGCCGGACCTATGGCTCACCGGCTGGGCCACCGGGCGCGTCACGCCGCTTACGGTGTACGGGCCGGAAGGGACCGAAGCTATGCTAAAGAGTCTGCGCGATGCTTTTCAAGCCGACATCGCGTCGCGGCCTATGCCGGGCGGTGCCGCGGTGGCAGCACACGACATCGGCGAGAACGTCGTGTATCGCTCCGACGCAGTGACGGTCACCGCGTTCGTAGTGGACCACGGCGCGATTAAACCGGCGTACGGATTTCGCGTCGATTACCGGGGTGGGCGATCGGTTGTTTTATCCGGCGATACGAAGTACTCGGAAAATCTGATTTCAAATGCGCGCGGGGCGCAGTTGTTGATCCATGAAGTGGCCGCGGCAGATCAGCATGCGCTGGAGAGCTCCGAACGGTTACGCAACGTCATGAGTATTCATACGTCACCGGAAGATGCGGCGCGCGTATTCAAGGCGGCGCATCCCTATCTGGCCATCTACTCTCACATCATCTTGTTCGACGTCGACGAAGACGAATTGCTGCGCCGTACGCGCGCCACATATCGAGGCGCTGTAGAGGTCGGGCGCGATCTAATGGTCATCGAAATTCAGAACGAGGTGCAATTGCGCAATGCGCCCTCGGACGAGCGCAAGCCGCGCGATTAACCGCAGCGCGATGCTGTGAACCCTCGCTTGCCGTGCGCGGGCAGGGCGTGCGGCGCACGTGGCGACGACGGTGTCTGCGCCATCCGCCGCGCGCCGCGAAGGCAGATCGGATCGGCGAGCGCGCCTGCAACGCCGGCTGAGCGTCGAAAAAATCTGCTATTTTCAGCGATTCGTCGAAGCTCGGGTTGCCATCGACGGTACGTGCTCCGTCTGGACATTGTGTGCGTTGCCGGTGCGGCGTGTGTTGCGTTTTTGCCGTGTACAAGTGCCGCCATGCGTGCGTACAAACGTTTCGCTCGCATCGGCGCCCGCGCTCTTGCTACAATGCGCGCTCGCATTCGCCTCAGTGTACGACCGCGCTGCTCATCTGCAGTGCCTTATTGAAATCCTTAAAGCTGTAAGCGCCTGTTGCACCAAATGAGAACGCATGCACCAAACGATCGTCGAGCGCCGATATGATTTACCTGGCGCACATGCCGGGATAGTCGGTCATCGCTTAGATGATCGCAGCGACTCGCGAGAGCAGCGCGGATGGTTAGGCGCGCGCCTTCAAACGTGACAATCGCATAGGATCGGAGAGAGCCGATTTTGCGCATCCGAGCGGCGAGATGGATGTGTCGGTTCTCGAATCGAGCAGGACATCTCTGGTAACCGGAGGCCTATTGAATGAAAGGAGACTAGATGAACAAAGCAGAATTGGTAGAGGCGATTGCGAAGAAGACCGGCAGCACGAAGACATCCGTTGAAGCCACTTTGGATGCGTTCATGGAGAGTGTCACGACATCGCTGACCAAGGGCGATCCAGTCGCGTTGATCGGCTTCGGCACCTTTTCGCTTTCGAAGCGGGCCGCGCGCAAGGGGCGCAACCCCGCAACCGGGGCAGAGATAAAGATCCCCGCATCGAAGGTGGCCAAATTTTCTGCCGGTGCGCGGTTGAAGAAAGCGGTAAACAACAAAAAGTAGGTCCACCGAAATACAGTGCTGCCTCTGCTCGACAAAAATAGCGGACCAGGCTCTATCGTTATCCTGGAAAAGCAGTGAGCCGCGCGCCACTTCTGGCGCATCGAATTGCGAAGGGACGCGTTCAACTAACGCGTCCCTTCTTATTTCCCCTTACCGCTCGGCGCGTTTCTACTGACTATCGACGCGCGCGCAAGAAGCCATCAGAACGCATACCATGACGGCATTTGCGAGGACTAAGATCAGCTATGACTCATCTCCATTCCATGTCGCGATTGCGCACCGGCGTGCGCGGAGCGATTGCCTGGTCCGCGATCGTGCTGCTGGGCGCGACGATTTCCACATCCGCGTTCGCGCAGGCGAGTCTGTCGGACCTGTCCAACAAAGAAGCGTCGAAAGGATTGCGAGAGGCCTTGATCGAAGGCGCACGCAAGGCGGCGGACGAGTTGGGCAAGCCGGATGGCTTCCTCGGCAACGCCAAGGTCAAGATCCCGCTTCCGTCGAGCCTTCAGCGCATGGAGAGCGTCATGCGCAACGTCGGCATGGGTAAACAGGCGGACGACTTGGTCACGACAATGAATCGCGCCGCCGAGGCCGCGGTGCCGGAGGCCAAGCCGTTATTGATCGCGGCGGTGAAGCGTATGACCTTGCAAGATGCGAAAGGGATTCTATCGGGGCCCGACGATGCGGCGACCGAGTACTTCCGCAAGATCACCTCGGACGCATTGACGGCGCGTTTTCTGCCGATCGTCAAGCAGGCCACGTCGAAGGTCAAGCTCGCGGAGACCTACAACAACTTTGCCGGGATGGCTTCGAGCTTCGGATTACTCGACAAGAAGAACGCGAACCTCGACACCTATGTCACGCAGAAAGCGCTCGATGGATTGTTTCTAATGATGGCGGAAGAAGAGAAGACGATTCGGACCAATCCGGTGGGCGCCGCAACCGATATCGTGAAGAAAGTGTTCGGCGCGATCGGACGATAGCGTTGCGTTGCGAAAGCAGCACCGAAAAATCTACTCGCCGAGCGCCTGCCCGGAGACGACATGCGTGACTTAAGCGAACAAACGCTGACCGACGCTGCCCTCGACCGATTGCGCGACTGCGGTAATCCGCGTTTGCAGCAGGTGATGGGAAGCCTGATTCGGCATCTCCACGCGTTTGTGCGCGATGTGGAATTGACCGAGGACGAGTGGCTGAACGCCATTGTGTTTCTCACCGAGACCGGCAAAACGTGCGATGACAAGCGGCAGGAATTCATTCTGCTGTCCGACACGCTGGGTGTATCGATGTTGGTCGATGCGATCAGTCACCGCGTTGCCGAGGGCGCGACGGCGAACACGGTTTTAGGGCCGTTCTTCTTGCAAGGTGCACCGGAATTTGCGAATGGCGACGACTTGGCGCCGCGCATGTCCGGCGAGCCGGTATTTGTTTCCGGTCGCGTGCTGACCACGAATGGTGAGCCGATCGTCGGCGCCGCAGTGGACGTTTGGCAGACCGATGCCGATGGTCTGTACGACGTGCAGTTGCCAAATGTCGAAGGACCATTGCTACGCGGAAAGTTTCGTGCGTCTGCTGGTGGCTGGTTCTGGTTTCGGACGATCAAACCGGTGAGCTACCCGATCCCGACCGACGGTCCGGTCGGCCAGATGCTCAGACGACTCGGCCGTCATCCTTATCGGCCAGCGCATATCCATTTCAAAATTTCCGAGCCAGGTTTTCAATCGGTAGTCACGCACTTGTTCGTCGACGGGGACGAATATCTGGACTCCGACGCGGTGTTCGGCGTGAAGGATTCGCTAATCGTCCCGTTCACGCAGCACGCCACTGGCACAGCGCCGGACGGCACGCCGATGAACAAGCCGTTCTACACGGTCCAGTACGATTTTGTGCTGGCGAACGCGGAGGGCTACAGCGCGGTGGCGGCAGTTACCTAAAGGCCGAGTTCCCGGGTGACACGCTCATGTGCGTGTCCTCAAATCCCAGGAGGGCACGCGCATATGATGCGTGTCCTCAAATCCCAGGAGGGCACGCGCATATGATGCGTGTCCTCGAATCCCAGGAGGGCACGCGCATATGTGTGTCCTCAAATCATAGGCAGCGCACGTGGACGCGGTCCAAGCGGGAATGCCGCGTCGATCGACGCCAGCTCCGCCGCGCTCAGCGCGAGATCCCCGGCCTTTGCGTTTTCCGTCGCGTGCGCGGGCGACGATGCTTTCGGAATGGTAAACAGCGAAGAACGCCGTGCTAGAAAGCTCAGCGCTATCTGGCGCGGGGTAGCGTCATGCGCATCTGCAATCTGCTGCAGCACCCGGCCGCCGGTGCTTCGTGCGCTCGGAAAACTGTCGTGACCGAATGGACTGTAGCCAACCACGGCGACGCCATGCGTCTCACACCAGGGAAGAACGGCATGCTCGATCGCGCGCTCCTGTAGATGATAGAGAACTTGATTACAAACAGGCCCACCGTTCCTGGAAAGGTGCGTTGCTTGTTCGAGCTCGGTGACATCGAAATTACTCACACCCCACGATAGAATTTTGCCCTGGCTCTGCAACTGCTCGAACGCCTCGATGGTTTGCTGCAGCGGATGCTGCCCGGGCCAATGCAGAAGATAACAGTCGAGGCGATCCGTTTTGAGATGTGACAGCGATTGTTCGCAGGCTTTGATCGTACCGTTGCGCGTTGCGTGATTCGGCATTACTTTTGAAACCAGAAAGACCTCGTCGCGCCGTCCGGCCATTGCTTCGCCGACAAGGGCTTCTGCCGCCCCCGATCCATACAGCTCGGCGGTATCGATGTGCGTCATTCCGTGATCGAGTCCTGCGCGTAACGCAGCGATCGCAGCTTCGCGGCGACCGCTATCGATGTACCACGTTCCCTGACCGATGATCGGGACGTCTTTCCCAGTCGAACCAAAGCGGCGTCGTTCCATGCTCATCCTCGTCTGCAAGCGTTTACGCGATAGCGAAAATCATACGCATCAAGTCGGCGTTTGTTCAAGTAACGCCTGATGCGGGACGAGCGGCCGATCCCTGCGATCAGCGCTCGCTCGCCAGTGGGCGCCGGCCGCGAATCATATCGGACGCCTTCTCGGCGATCATCATCGTCGCTGCGCAGATGTTCGCAGACGCTATCGTGGCATCACCGATGAATCCGCGATCCGCAATCCGTCCACGCCGTGCACGCGTAATTGATCGTCCACGACTGAAACCGGATCGCTCGCGGGGCCCATGTGCGCGCGCTGTTCAGATGATACGACGACACACCGAACCGTCGTGCGAAATCGAGCGTCTCATCATCGCTCGTCACCTGCGGTCCAGGCAGTGTTTCGACGTCGCGGAAGTGTGCGAGCTCCGGCGTCTGCAGCAGCTGCCGCGCGAGCTTCATTCCGTGCAACAGCACTTGCCGAGGGAGGGTCGGACAGGTAGTTGGCTTGTACGATCGGCGCTGTGAATGGATCGGCGGATATTGCGCGTACCGAGCCCACGCTCTGCCGACTCGCCAGCAGCGAACCTGCTGCACCGGAGCCGACGATGATTTAGTCGAACGTGTCCATGCGCGATCGCTAGCGTAGCGTGATAGCGGCGGTTGATATGCTGCTCGGGCACGTACACAGCCGATGCGTCGATCGGAGTGCTGCGTTGCGCGTTTCCAAGGCTGCACAAACGCCCGTGCATGATTCGCGATCCACAAAAACATCGCGGCCGATACCGGGTCGATGCATCACGCATCGACCCGGTTCGGCCGCATTTCCAACGCTACGGAGACTGCTTACTTTACGCCGGCGTACGCCCGCAGCTTAGCGCGCATCAACTTGCCATCCGCACTCAGCGAAGCGTCAGGCCAGTTACCGGTCGTCGACGAATTCGGCATGATCGCTGAACAGGTTTCGCCGGATTTGTCCGAGATAGCCCAGTTCGTCCACGAGATTTTGTTTTGATCCATGAATGCAAGCCACGTGTCGGTCTCAGCGCTGTCCAGAGTGCCGGTTCCCGAGGCTTCGCAGGTGCCCCATTCGGTTACGAACAGAGCAATCCCCTTGGCCATCGCCCGGCTTGCCGCGTCGCGCGCCCACTGTTTATGCGTGGCAGCGTAGAAATGCAATGTGTAGGCGATGTTGCTACCGACCAGCGGATTGGCGGCGGCCGATTCGATGTCCGATGACCAGTTCGGCGTACCGACAATGATCAGGTTGCTGGGATCCTTGGCACGAATCGCGGCGACGATGTCGATCGCATACGATTTAATTTGCGTCCATGAATAGCCGACGGGCTCGTTGTAGATTTCGTAGATCACGTTCGGCTGCGAACCGTAGCGTGCAGCCATGTCGCTGAAGAACGCGCGGGCTTGCGCAATGTGATTCGGCGCATTCTCTTCGTGCCAATCGATAATCACGTACCGGCCGCGCTTGATCGCTTCATCAGCGACGGCGATTACTTTCGCGCGTTCCGCTGAAGGATTCGAGAGGTACGCTCCGGCAGGCTCGATGCCCATCGAGGCTCGCACGACTTCGACCTTCCAGTCGTCGATAAGCCAGTCTACGGTCCCCGGCGTCCAGTATTGCCCCCACCAGTTGCTCCAGCCGAATGACATCCCGCGAATCTGCATGGGCTGCCCGGTCTTGTCGACGATATGATTGCCCTTCACCGCAAGCGCGCCATGAACGCTTACGGGCGTTCCGGCAGCGGGTGCCGGCGTAGGTGTTGGTGTTGGTGTCGGTGTTGGTGTTGGTGTCGGCGTCGGTTTCGGAGTTGGCGTCGGTTTCGGAGTTGGCGTCGGCGTCGGTTTGGGCGTCGGTGTCGGTGCCGGTGCCAATGTCGGTTTCGGCGTCGGCCTCGTATCGTTGCTGGTTACTGGATCTTTGGCGTGATGTTTTTTGTGATGGTGATGGTGGTGACGACGGTCGTCTTCGGGCCGCTTGGCGGCGGGTTTTGCAACTTCCTGACAGGCGTGATCTTGGAACGTGCTGCCGCACTTGAACATCTCTGTATGAGCCGCCGTCGCGCTAAACGCCAGTCCCAATGCGAAAATTAATTTTTTCATTTACTGCATCCATTAGTTGAGGGGCGGGCAGCAAAATGCAACGACCGTGCCGTGCGGGACAGTGTGAAATGCCATTTGCAAATAGACGGTTAATGGATTTCGACGAACGCATGCCACTTGCACGGCCAGCGCCGCTGGGGCGCGTTCGCAAGGGATCGGAACAGCACGGTTGCTTGACGCTTGATTGTGAGAATCGAGCACTGCGACGGCGCTCGATTGTGTGCGAAGTGCAAGCAGCGAGAATCGCAGCGGCACTTTTCGTCACGTCATGTCGACCGACGAGCCCGAGCTATTGTGAAAGTGCAGTTGACCGGGGAGTGGCAACGAGAACGCAGGGTGGATCAGCGCGCGCCGAGATAGGCAGCGCAGATACCGGGATTGCAGAGCAACTCGCGGCCGCTGCCGACCAGCGTGATGCTTCCGGGTTCGAGTACGTACGCGCGGTCGGCCACCGCCAGCGCCTGCCGCGCCATCTGCTCGACGAGAAGTATCGTTACGCCGCGCGCCTTGACTTGCCGAATGACGTTGAATATCTCTTTCACCATCAATGGTGGCAACCCGAGCGACGGCTCATCTTCTGTCCGGTGAAGCCTACCAAGACACTCAGCCCGGCCGCCGCGAGATAGTAAACGCCGATCATGAACAGCAGCCTGAGATAGAAGTCATTGGCGACCACGAGCGGCGTAGCGAAAGGAGCGCGCCGACGAAGATGAATCCGATCGTACAGATGTGCTTGCCCATCACACTTTCTCGACAGCTGGCGGCTCAAGCCTTCGGGCTTCAGCACCGGCACAGAACAATCAAACGAGAATGCTGATCTCGCGCAGCTCCGCATGTCAAAGACCGACCAGCGCTTCGACGATGCCGCGTAGAAATCCCCCGAGCATGCAGCCGCGGGGATTATTGAGGCCGCCGACGAGCGCGGCGAGAACGCCTTCACCCCGAGTGTCAGGCCGAAGAATACCGACGCCGTGGTACTCGGCGCGATTAGCAGGCCACTTGCAGCAGCGAAACCATATGGATACTCGGAAGCGTCGCGCCGGCGATCGTCCATCTGGACGCAGTCGTCGACGCAAGAGCTGCATCATCTCCAGATCGGCTGGGGTCGATGCTTTACTGACGGCATCTTCGTAGCGCAGCACCTGCGTGCTCTTCCAACGGGCGAGGTAGAAGTCGGCGAGGCCGAACCCTTCGCGCGAAATTTTACTGAACGGTGTCGCACAGCTTGATCATGCCCTGCACGTTGTCGATGTTCTCCAGCGTTGCGTCGTGGCGCTCTTATTCATTGCGGCGGAGAGCGGCAGGTAGTTCATCTTCTCCATGCTGCGCAAGACCTGCGCTGCCGACTGCGACGGCCCAGATGATTACGGTATGGGCGCCGGCGTCGCATATGTTCGCCAGTTGCGAGGTCATGTCGGCGTCCTAGCGCGTCGTGATCTCAGTTCCCGTGTCGACCGGCACGGGCACGGGAATTTTCTTCTGCTGCGGGATGTGCAGCCACGCCAGCGCATTGCCGGAATTGATCGGGCCGATCTCAGCGACGACTTTTTCGTTGTCGATCAACTCGGTCATATTCTGAATCGACTTCGGCGGTTGGCCAGTGTCGTCGCGGATGAGCCCAACGACTTTGCGTCCGAGAATACCGCCCGCCTTGTTGAGATCTTCGATTACCGCCTCGAACCCCCAGCGTCCAGCGACGCCCAGCTCAGCGGCACCGCTTGCGGGTTGGGCGCCGTTGTAGCCGATCTTGATGTCTTGCGCGAATGCGGGCGCCGCGGCGGATAACAACAATGCGCTGGTCAGCGCGAACGCTTTGCAACTGCGAGTTGGATGAAGCACGGGACGGTCTCGTCAGTTGTTTGCTTTGCGCTATCGCTACTACTTCGCGCCTATCGCCGCAGGCTCGGCGGTCTGTGCAGAAACGCGGCAGCCACGCTGCACGCATAGGTGCACGATCTGCACGCGTTCACCGGCTCTGTCGGCGCTGGAAGTCTTCCATAAAGCCTGCCAGCGTCTGCGCAGCGGGGAGGGTCAACGCGTTGTATATGGAAGCGCGTACGCCGCCAATTGCGCGATGGCCGGAAAGGCCGGAAAAGCCCGCCGCCAGAGCTTCGGCAAGAAACCGCTTTTCCAATTCGGGATTGTCGAGATTGAACGTTACGTTCATCAGAGAACGGTCGGCAGGCGCGGCTCTGCCGCGATAGAAACCATCGCTGTTATCCAGCAGGCGGTACAGCAGTTCAGCCTTGCTTTGGTTTATCGCCGCCATACGCGCTACGCCGCCGATTTCGTCGATGAGCCAGCGCGTCACTAGCAAAACGACATAGATGGCAAACACAGGTGGTGTGTTGAAGTTGGAATGCGTTTCGATATGGCTGCGGTAGTCCAGAAAACTTGGAAGATCGGCAGGCGCATCTTTGAGCAACTCGTTACGTATGAGAACCACGGTCACGCCGGCGGGTCCGATATTTTTTTGCGCATGGGCATAGATCAGCGAAAAGCGCTCTGCCTCACACGGTTTGGAGAGAAAGTCCGACGACATGTCGCATACGCGTGGAACATGGTCGCGGCCTAAGACGCGATGAAACTGCAGACCCTCCACCGTTTCATTGGAAACATAGTGCATGTAAGGCGCATCCGCGGAGAAGGCCAGCTCACTATCGCTCGGCAGGCGCTTGAAGCCATTCGCCTCGCCGGTCCAGACGACACGGATCGAACCTGCAAGCCTGGCATCGGGAACAGCCTTGCCGCTCCAATAGCCGGTGTGCACATAGTCGGCCGGAGATGTTTTCGCCCGCAACAACGTCATCGGGACCATCGAGTATTGCTGCGTCGCGCCGCCCTGCAGTAACAAGACGTGGTAGTCCTCGGATAATCCCAGCAGCTTGCGAATATTTGTTTCCAACTCGCCGATGACTGCGGCAAACCAATCCGAGCGGTGACTGATTCCTAGGACCGACAGGCCGACTTCGGGTACCTCGATAATCGCTTGCTGCGCCTCGAGCAATACGCTTTCCGGCAGCGCGCCTGGCCCGCCGGAAAAATTCAAACGGTTGGATAAATTAGTGGGTCCGCGATTTTTTGAGGCGCGTTCGAGCATGCGCGTCGGGCGCGCGACAGTAGTCAGACGAAAAACGAAATCGCGAAATGCGTTCTTGACCTTCTCCATGTAGGGCTGCTTGTAAGGAAACTGGTGCGCCGGATCCATTGCGTGCACCACCATGGCAGGGTCGATTTCGAACACCAAGAACTGACCGTCCGCGGTTTCCGCACAATCGACACAGAGATAGTCGAGTTTCGTGCGCGTGAAGATGGCCTCCAAAGCGGCTCGGTGGCGTCGCGCAAAGTCGTCGAAGTTCGCCATGAAGGACGCTTCTTCTTCGCGCTTCCACGGCTCCTCGTACATGCCTGCATTGACGTAGTGGATCATCCAGTTCGATGAAATCGCCATGTGGCAGGCGAAAGCGACGCCATCGATCAGGGCGACGCGCATTTTTCGGAACAGCCCGTCCTTGCTGCTGTAATCAATGAACGGAGACAGATAGAACTCGGTGTCGCCGACTCGCGCGAGGTAGGCCGAGATCGCTGATGGACTATCGATTTTGTCCAGATCGTGCCCGCCATGCGAGCCGATTGGACGCAAAATAATCGGAAAGTCGCAAGCTGCAAATCGCTCGGAGAGCGCGACCGTGTCCCCTGCAAGCGCCTGCAATACTTGACGGGATACACGCAGGGTCGGAGGCATCAGCAGGCCAGGTGCATGTTGTAGTAGCGTACTGGCGGCGGCCCGTCCCGTTGTTGGAATATGCTGAGGTGCGTTGATGACCGGCTTCGGCCAGGCAGCCAATGCTTGCTCCAGCGAAGCAAGCAGGGTGCGCGTCTCGTCGCATTCGCTGATAGCCACGATCAGAGCGTCGTGCTCAGGAATCGGCAACAGCAGAGGCACCCCTGGGGAAACGTAATAGAAATCCAGATCGATATCCGTGTTTTCCAACAAACATTCCAGCGGCGTGTTGGCGCCGAGGTCACCTGGCACCATGAGCATCAGCAAGCGTACTTTCGCCGGCTGTTCGGATGCGGCGAGGTGGTACACACGCCTGAGCGCCAGAGCCTGGTCCTGGATCGCCAAACCAATATCGCGCTGCCCGAGGCACAGCATGACAGTGGACAGGTTCATCCAGAGATTTGCATCGTCCGAATTGTCCGCCGCGCGCGCGAGCATCTCCTGGCCGATGGGCTGCAAAGGCGTATTGGCAATACTCATGCGAAGAAAGGGGGCAAGCCCCCGAAAAGAGGTCTCAGTCTGGCGCGTGCTGCTGAGAGGTGAAGAGGTAGTCATCGATTTCAGCGATTTAGAGTTATGAGCGAGTGGCTTCGTAGCGGCGCCACTGGTTTGCGATGGCGCCGTACAGTTTCATGGCCGTACAGTTTCGTGTAAGCGGTCTGCGCACTCCGCCGCCAACACGTACACGGCTACGGCTACGGCGATCCATACTTGAGTGTTGACTGCGCTCTTAGGAGTGCCGGCGCGGCACCGAAGAGAAGATGTCGACGCTTAGACTGTCCGGATCGCATCGGCGCGATTGTCCCGATCGCATCGCGGCAAAAACCGATTTCCGGCTCGATGCTCCACCGGGGCTTGCGGGATGAACTTTGGGGCGATATTTATTTTGATCCATGAAGGCGACGCAATGACGATACCCACTGATGACACTGCGCGCGGCGCACTCGATGGCGTGCGAGTCGTCGAGATGGGGCAATTGATCGCCGGCCCGTTCTGCGGAAAATTGCTCGGAGAATTCGGCGCCGAGGTGATCAAGATCGAGCCGCCCGGTGTCGGCGATCCGCTGCGCAACTGGCGCATGATGAAAGACGGCACATCGGTGTGGTGGCAGGTGCAATCGCGCAACAAGCGTTCGGTCGCGCTCGATCTCCGAGCGAAAGCGGGACAGGACATTGCGCGCAAGTTGATCGCCGAGGCAGACGTGCTGGTCGAGAATTTTCGGCCCGGCACGCTCGAGGGGTGGGGTCTGGGCTGGGACGTTCTGTCCGAGGTGAATCCAGGTCTGGTGATGCTGCGCATCTCGGGCTACGGTCAGACCGGGCCCTATCGCGATATGCCGGGTTTCGGTGTCATCGGCGAAGCGATGGGCGGATTGCGCCATCTCACCGGCGAGCCGGGGCGCGTTCCAGTGCGCGTGGGAGTCTCGATCGGCGACACGCTGGCGGCGCTGCACGGCGCGTTCGGCGTCATGCTGGCGCTGTACCATCGCGCCGCCAACGGCGGTAAAGGCCAGCAGATCGACGTTGCGCTACATGAAGCGGTATTCAACGTGATGGAGAGCCTGATTCCCGAGTACAGCGCGTTCGGCGCCGTGCGCGAGGCCGCCGGGAGCGCTTTGCCCGGCATCGCGCCGTCGAATGCCTACCGCTGCAGCGATGGCTTCGTGCTGATCGCCGGCAATGGCGACAGCATCTTCAAGCGATTGATGGAAACCATCGGCCGCGCAGACCTGGGCACGGCACCCGATCTCGCTAACAACACCGGCCGCGTCGCGCGTATCGCAGAGATCGATGCCGCGATATCGACGTGGACGGCGACGCGTACTATCGCCGACGCGTTGGCGGCGTTGGCGGCAGCACATGTGCCGTCGGGGCGCGTCTACACAGCGAAGGATATTCACGAAGACCCGCACTATCGCGCGCGCGAAATGATCCTCGAGCAAGTCACGCGTGAGGGATTCAAGCTCGACGTGCCCGGCATCGTGCCGAAGCTCTCAGCAACCCCGGGAGGCATACGGTCATCGGCGCCGCGGCTGGGAGAGGATACCGCGAGCGTACTGTCCGAGTTGGGATTGACCACGGCGCAAATTGCGTCGCTCGAAGAAACCGGCGTGATCAAAGCGCGAAATTGACCGAGCCACGCGAAGTAACGGAGATGCAGGTATGACCCCGAACATCTGGGAAGGCGCACGCAAGCGAATTTACATGCAGGAAGTCGGCACCCGCGACGGTTTGCAGATCGAGCAGACGTTCGTGCCGACCGCGGACAAAGTTGCACTAGTCGACGCGTTGTCGGCGTGCGGGCTCGCCAAGATCGAGGTGACGGCGTTTGTGTCGCCGCAGGCAATTCCTGCATTGCGTGATGCCGACAGCGTGGTACGTGCGATCGCGCGCAAGCCTGGCATTGTCTATACCGCGCTCGTGCCAAACGTGCGCGGCGCCGAGCGCGCCATCGCCGCGCGCATCGACGAGATGAACCTCGTGATGTCGGTGAGCGAGACGCATAACCTGACTAACCTGCGCATGACGCGCGAGCAGTCGTTCGCCGCGCTCAGCGCCGTAATGGCGCTCGCGCGCGACGCACAAGTGCCGATCAACGTTTCGCTGTCGTGCGCATTCGGTTGCCCGATGGAAGGCGATGTGCCGGCTGCCACGGTGCTCGACTGGGCAGCGCGATTCGTCGGTCTCGGTGCGCGCGGGGTGAGCTTGTGCGACACCACAGGCATGGCGTATCCGAATCAAGTGGCGGCGCTAACCGATGCATTTCGTTCGCGCTGGCCAAATACCGAGCTCACCTTGCATTTTCACAACACGCGCGGCATGGGGCTTGCCAATGTGATCGCCAGCATCGACGCGGGCGCCGATCGATTCGATGCCGCGATCGGCGGTTTAGGCGGCTGTCCGTACGCGCCGGGCGCGAGCGGCAACGTGTGCAGCGAAGAAATCGTCCACGCACTCGAGCTCATGGGCTACGACACCGGCGTCGATCTGGCGAAGCTGATGGAAGCATCGCGGCGCTTGCCTGCTTTGATCGGTCACGATGTCTCGAGCCAGATCATCAAGGCCGGGCGACGGCTCGATCTGCACCCTGTGCCGTCCGATTTCGAAGCGATTCGTTCGCGTGCGCAAGCGCGGGCCGCTGCGACGAGCTGAACAACTACTCTCTCAATCACCTACGGATATTCGATGACCTCTACAACGCAGAAAATCGGTTTCATCGGTGTCGGGATGATGGGCTACCCGATGGCAAGCCGTCTGCATCAGGCGCGCTATACGCTCATGCTTCTCGATGCGGTGCCAGCAACCGTAAAGCGTTTTATCGATGCACATCCTGGCGCGATTGCGACATCCAGCGCAGAAGAGCTCGCGGCCGCCGATGTGGTGATCACCATGTTGCCGAACTCGGACATCGTCGATGCGACCGTGCTCGGTGCAACCAATCAACGCGGGCTCGTCGATATTTTGCAAGACGGCGCGACCGTCATCGACATGAGCTCCTCTCAGCCGATGCGCTCGAAGTCGCTCGCGAATGCGCTGCGCGAGCGCGGCTTGCACTTTCTCGATGCGCCGGTTTCGGGCGGCGTCAAACGCGCGGTCGATGGATCGCTTGCGATCATGGTCGGCGGCGAGCAGACGCAGTTCGATGCGCAGGCCGCACTTTTCAAGGAGATGGGGAAGGTCGTAACGCACGTCGGGCCTGCGGGCGCGGGTCACGCGGTGAAAGCGCTGAATAATTACGTTTCGGCTGCCGGCCTGGTCGCCGCAGCGGAAGCGCTGCTGGTCGCGCAAAAATTCGGTCTGGACCCCGCCATCGTCACCGACGTGTTCAACAATTCCACCGGCAAGAACAACTCGACGGAGAACAAAGCGAAGCAGTTCATGCTGTCGGGCGCATTCAACTCGGGATTTTCGCTGCAGCTGATGGCGAAGGATCTCGGCATCGCAATGAATCTCGGCGAGTCGGTCGGCAGGTCCATGCCGCTCGGCCGGGAAACGCTGCGGCTGTGGTCGGATGCTGCCGTCAAACTCGACATGACAGCGGACCACACGGAGATGTATCGTTACCTACAGCAGATCGAAAACTGAGCTCGCACGAATCGCGGCGATCAGCGATAGAGCGCGCGTACCCGGCTAACAATCTGGCGCACCAGTTGCAGCGGCGGCAGCGGCTCGACGATCACAGCTTTGCGCGTTTCTTTCGCGTCCATCCAGCCGACGAACGCGAGAATTTTCTCGTTCGCCCACTCGGGCGCTTCCAGCGGCAGCATATGTCCAACGCGCTGGGCGACCTCGAGCTGCGATCCGGCAATAAGTTGGTGCAAGCGCTCCGATAGGCGCATCGGCGTTACCATATCGGCGGTGCCGCACAAGATGAGCGTCGGCACGTCGAGTTGCTGAGCCGCACTTTCCAGATCCATCGCTTCCGCAGCGGCGACGTCTTTCTTGATCGTCTCCGGCGGGCAGTCGCGCAGCTCATTCAACCCGAGTTGCACGGCGTTGCTGGGTGCCCCGACACCGAACAGCATACTTCTCGCCGTGGTGAAAAATAGCATTCTGCGCATCGGCGCCGGCAGCGCGCCTAACAGTGCCTTCATCGGATTGTTGTCGCGAGGAATTTTTGCACAGGTCGAAACCAGGATCAGGCCCTTGACCAGATCGGGCCGGTTCGCAGCAAGCGCAAGAGCCACGCTGCCGCCGAGCGAATGACCCGCGACAAACACAGGGCCGATGCCGAAGGTCGTCAACAGCGTAATCGCGGCATCGACGTAGCGCTCGACCGTAACCTCGTCGATCGGATCGGATGCACCATGACCTGGAAGGTCGATCGCTAGAACGTCGACGTTGCGGCTCAATGACTTGATCGTATCGCCCCATGAGCGTGCACTCATCCCCGCACCATGGATCAACAAGACAGTTTCCACTGCCCGCGCATGCGGGCTGCGCGCCGTGTAATAGGCGATCTTGCCGGCCGAGCCTTCGACGAAACGAGGTGTCAAGTCCTCGGGCTCCGACAAAGCTCGCACGATTGGCTGTCTCATTACGCGTTGGCTCAACATTGGCTGGTTCCGGTATGCGTTGCACCATAGAACGGTCAAATTAACGATTCCTGTAGGCGAAGATTCGCTTGGTGCAAAGCAGCAATACGGATTTGAGCAGGTTCGAGACCACGAGTTCTCGATTTAGCGAATGTTTCGCTCCCAGCGTCGTTGAGCCCCGCCCTGGGGTGGGCGTCATTGCTCACAGAGCCCAAGTGCATCGATCCTGAATGCCCGCTGTTGCACCGATCAGCGAACGCTGCATCGGAACATCATCGCGAGTGCGCAGAAATGCATTGAGGAGCAGACTCCAAGACCCGCTTCGAACCCTCGTACAGCGACTCACCCTGCGGACCCCGCACGCCGTCAAATGGACCGTGCTAGTGTACCGACGGGCAACGCAGGGAAATAAATCGCGGCGAGCAGACATCATGGTCTGCCGATGGGAGCGCGCATGAGCGGGGTTGAGCAGAAAGACTGGGCCGCGTTCTGGCTCGAAAAACAGAAGAACATGTTGCAGTCGTGGATCGAGGGGAAAGGCATCGTGCCTTTGGTCGGCAGCGGTGCAGCTGAAACCGCGCAAGACGGCATGCACCAGATCAACGATTTGATCAAACGGTCCATGGAGGGCTGGGCCGCGTTGGCGCCGTCGGCTTCGGCTCCAAGTGGCCAGCCTTCCGTCGACATTGCCGCTCTCTCCAAACTGTTCGATCCGGTCGAATGGAGCAGAGCGATGAGCGGGGGCGTGGATTTCTCGCTTGAAAAGCTCACTGAAGGTCCGACCTACGCAACGATTTCCGATCTCGACCGCAAAATCTTGAACGCTCAGAGGCTCTGGCTGCAGCGTGCGGCCGAGATCGAAAGCTATCGACAGGTGGTACAGACGGCCTGGAATCGCGCGTTCGAGCGATTCGGCAACAGCATCAACGATAAATCCGCGCCGCCGCTGAAAAGCGCGCGCGCTGTTCTCGACCTCTGGTTGAGCACAGTCAATGAGGCGCTGTTGGAGATGCATCATTTGCCCGAATTTCTCGAAGCGCAGCGGCGCATGACGCGATCTGCCTCGGAGTATCGCCTGCAAGAGCGCGAGTTGATGGAAGCGTTCTGCGAGGCAAACCACATTCCGACGCGCACCGAGATGGACGAGATGCAGCGTGAAGTGCAGGACCTCAAGCGCGAGTTGCGCGCGATCAAGCGCGGCAACGTCGAAGCGGACATGCGCACACTTGCGCCGCGTCCGCCAAGCAAACGCAAAGTGCCCGGCAACAGCACCACGACGACGCAAACGCCGCGACGCAAAGGAAAAGCATGAAGGGCCGCATTCAGATCGATTCACAAGAGGCGCTCAAGGCGTTTACCGACTTCAATCAGAAGATGCTCCGCGGCAAGGATCTGTTGGAAAGAATCAAGGGCGACGACGTCCAGATCGCCACCACGCCCAAGCGCGAAGTTTTCCGGCAAGACAAGATGGTGCTCTACCGTTACCAGC
>JBDTMS010000007.1:0-18952 GCA_039934195.1 Betaproteobacteria bacterium | reverse complement strand
GTCGCCCCGAACAAGCTGCGCGACGCCAAGATGTGATCGCCATTGCGCGCGAACGACATCACACACGCGAGGATCGCGGACATGCCCGACGCGGTCGCCACGCAGCATTCCGCGCCTTCTAGTGCAGCTAGCCGCTCTTGCAGCATGTCCACTGTCGGATTGGTGTAGCGGGAGTAGACCGTACCGCTCTCCTCGCCTGAGAAGCGCGCGGCTGCCTGCGCGGCATTTTCGAATACGAAGCTCGACGTTAGATACAGCGCTTCGGAGTGCTCGTTGAACTGACTGCGCTGGGTGCCGGCTCTGATTGCCAGTGTCTCGAATTCGCTCATCTGTAAAACCTCAAAATTGCGTTTGCTCAGCGCGCGGCCGCACGGAGCGGTTTTCCGCCCACTGCGTTTCTTCCTTACCAAAAGAAAAACCCGTCGAGCCAAGGCTGCGACGGGTTGCCGCGCTTTAGCTGCATTTATAAAGCGCCCGCAAGCTGAGTATCAAATCGGCGCAACAGCGACCCTAACGGCCTCGAGATCGTTTGTCAACTTCGCATTCTGGCGATCGCTCTGCGCGCCGCGCAGAATCGTTTACGCATCCGGCAAGTTCGTTTGACGATTGGCGTGCGTCTTGCTGCCAACAGGCGCGACATTCATCCGGCGCACCTATGGAAACCGCAGCTCCTCCAGCAGTCGAAGAAGCCAGGAAGCGCCTCCCCGCAGTGCCGGCCAAAGTCGGCAAATACGCCGTACTGCGGCCGCTCGGCAGCGGCACGACCAGTCAGGTTTACCTGGCGCGCGATCCCGGCACAGCGCGTGAAGTTGCAGTAAAGCTGTTCTCCATCAACCACACGATGGAGCGTGAGCAGGCCACCATGATCCGCAAGTTTTTTCTGACCGAGGTGCTCCTCGCTCAGAAGCTGCGGCATCCCAACATCGTCCAGATCTACGACTCCGCCGTCGACGATACGAAAGCGTATATCGCGATGGAATACGTGCCCGGCTCGACGCTCGACAAATATTGTCGCCCCGGCAGTTTGCTGGATTTCAAACGGGTTGCCGAGATTCTGCAGACAGTGTGCACCGCGCTCGACTACGCGCAACAACACGGCGTCATCCATCGCGACATCAAGCCGGACAACATTTTGCTGACCGAGAATCTCGAGCCGAAAGTGACCGACTTCGGTTCCGCGATCAACCTGGATAATTCGCAGGTCTCGCAGGTCGATCGCGTCGGCTCGCCGGCGTACATGTCGCCGGAACAGATCCAGGGGCAAACGCTTACGTCGCAGACCGACATGTTCTCGCTCGGTATGGTCCTCTACAAAATGCTCACCGGCACATTGCCATTCGTTGCCTCGACCCACTATGGGATCGTCGAGCTCATCCTGCACGCAATACCGCAAGCGCCGAGCGCACGGCGACTGGGCGTGCCCCAACCGCTCGATGCCGTGTTCTCTCGTGCGACTGCGAAAGACCCGAAAGATCGCTTTACCTCGTGGCGTGAATTCGCCGAGGCGCTCGCGCCGTTCTCGGGACGCTCTAGCTCCAGTACCGAGTTGTCCACCGAAGCGGATCGGCTATGCGCACTCAAGAGTCTCAGTTTTTTCACCGGCTTTGAAGACGACGATCTGCGCGATGTGCTGCGTTTCACGACCTGGCAGCGCCATCCTGCGGACACAGTCTTGATCGCTGAACAGCAGGCCAATCACGGCTTTTATGTTTTGGTTCGCGGACAAACGCGGGTAACGCGTACCGGCACCTTGCTGCGGGTTGTCGAACCTGGGCATTGCCTGGGCGAAACCGCGTTCTTGACGCGCAACAAAGCGAAGAGCGCAGTTACGATCTCTGCCGTCACCGACATTACCGTCGCCAAGGTCGATCCGATTCAACTCGCACGCTCCTCGGAGAAGTGCGTGCGCCGTTTCAGCGATGCGTTTCTCGCTGCGATCGCAGATCGTCTGATCGCTTGCGACACGCGCTTATCCGAGTTGGTAGTCGAGAGCAGCGTTACGCTCTTCTGATCGTTCATTACCGAGAGATCTGCGCGTGACCACGCCGAAATCCATCACCACGTCCGATTACGTAGAGGCCACCTCCGGCGCGCGCGATGACATCCCATCGCTGGTAGTACGCACCGGCGCCGCGCTCAAATCGCAGTGCGTAGCCGCTCACGAAGAGTTGCAGCAAATGCAGCATCTATTGAGCGATGCGACACGCAATCTGCTGGATTGCTTTCACGCGGCCGCGCGCGATCTCGCCGATTACGAACGCGCGCGCAACTCGCCCGAACAATCATCGAGCGAACAGGCCGCGGCACGCGTAGAGGCCAACCTGCTCGCAGCCTCGCAGCACCTGCAGTTCTCCGATCTGGTCGGGCAGCTCCTGACAACGACCGAGGAGCGGATCGATGCGCTGTTACTCGTCTCACAGAACATGCAATCGCTGATGCTCGCGCTCAGCGCAGCGCGCGACAATCCCGACGAAGACAACGGCCAGTTCGACGCGCGCAAGCAAGCCTTTTTCGAGGCTCTGCAAATCCTGGAGTCACGCGGCCCGAGCCGGGTTCGGCAAACCAGCATGGAAGCCGGCGATGCACAGCTTTTCTGACATCGCGGTGCGCACATCGACAGCATCGAACCCGAGATTTTCGATTAGCGCAAACGATGTGGGCGCCGCAAACCATCACCGCACGACTGCGGAGTAGCAAATGAGCAAACTGGTTTTGAGCGTGGATGATTCGGCGGCGATCCGCGAAATGTTGTCGTTCGTGCTGAAGTCGGCCGGCTACAAGGTGATCGAAGCCGAAGACGGCATGGACGGATTGCAAAAGGCGCTCGCGCAGCAGTTCGATCTCATCATCACCGATCAAACCATGCCGAAGATGGACGGCATTACGCTGGTGAAAGCGCTGCGCGCATTACCGCAGTACAAAACCACGTCGATTCTGCTGCTCACCACCGAGGGCTCGGATGAGATGAAAGGCGAAGGCCGCGGCGCGGGTGCGACTGGATGGCTGGTGAAGCCGTTCGATCCCAACAAGCTGATCGAGGTCGTCAACAAGGTTGCCGGCTGATCATTTATCGAGCGATTAGACGAGCGCAGCAATGATAGATCTGACTCGATTCCTCCCGATGTTCTTCCAGGAAACGGAAGAGCATCTCACGGCGATGGAGCAGAATCTGCTGAGCTTAGACCCGATCGCACCCGACCCCGAAGCGCTCAATTGCATTTTCCGCTCTGCGCACTCGGTCAAGGGCAACAGCGCGATCTTCGGGGCCCCGCACTTCGCCGAGGTGATGCATGCGGCCGAAACGATTCTCGACCAGATGCGCAAACAACAGCGCACCGCGGACGCTGCCACCATCTCATTGCTGCTGGAAGTTTGCGATGCTGTTCGCGAGGAATTGCGCCGCTTGAAAAACACCGGCGAGACCGATTCGCTCGCCTTGCAGCGCGTCCACGCGTCATTGACGCGCACGACGGAGAAAGGGCAAACAGCGCTGCGCGACAGAACCGATGATTTGCCGACGAGCGCGCGGCGCAGCGCGCACTTGGGCGTGCACGTAACGCTTCCCGCGGGACAGGGGATTACCACGCTGCCCTTGCCGCAACTGTATGCCGAGCTGGGGACCCTCGGGCGGATCGAAGACTTGCAACTGATCGAGGGGACGGACGGCGCAGCGTCGCTGTCATTGGTGCTGCTAACGACAGAGGTGGCGGCGGTGGTGCACGGCAAGCTCGCCGCCGTGCTGGGCAGCGCGACTGTTCGCGTGGAAGCCGCGACGCAAACGCCGCGCCTGGCTGAGACGAAGACTCCGGCTGCCGCACCCAACGCCGGCTACGAGCTGTTCGATGAGACCACGTCGTTTGCGCAAACGACGATGTTCGGCAGCGCGATCGGCGTGCGTCGGCCGGCCGATCATGAGGCGACGGCTGTTCCCTTGGGCCGCCGCGCCGGCGATCGTGCGGGTGCGGATCGCTCGTCGATTCGGGTGGATGTCGACAAAGTCGATCGCATGCTCAACCTGGTCGGCGAGCTCGTGATCGCGCAGTCGATGCTCGCAGAAGCCGCTCAGCAGAGCAGCGCATCGGGCGATGCGAAACTGCGGCAAGCGCTCGCCTACTCGGCGCGCCAGACACGCGATCTGCAGGATGCCGTGATGAATATCCGCTTGCTGCCGCTTGAGTACTTGTTCTCGCGCATGCCGCGAGTCGTACGCGATGCGGCGCAGCGGCTCAACAAGGAAGTTCAGCTCGTGGCGCAAGGCGGAGAAACCGAGCTCGACAAAGAACTGATCGAAAAGCTGATCGATCCGCTCACGCACTTGATTCGCAACGCCGTTGCTCACGGTATCGAGCTGCCGGAGATCCGCGAAGCCCATGGTAAACCGCGCACGGGGACGATTCAAATCAGCGCGACGCATCAAGGCGGCGTTGTGGTCGTCGAGGTTCGCGATGACGGCGCTGGCTTCGATCGCGAAAAAATCCTGAGCACGGCGCAGGCGCTCGGCCTGCCGTTACACGCAAACATGAGCGACGCGCAAGTATGGAAGCTGGTATTTGCGCCGGGCTTCACGACCGCCGATGTCATCACCGACGTATCGGGCCGCGGTGTCGGCATGGACGTGGTGCTGGGCAATGTCCGTGCGCTCGGCGGCGATATCGATATCCAGTCGCATCGCGGCAGCGGCGCCAGTTTGCTAATGCGAATTCCGCTCACGCTTGCCATCGTCGAAGGCATGGGTGTTGAGATCGGCGGGCAGACATTCATCATCCCGCTGTCGTCCATCTCGGAGGCATTCCTGACCAAATCGGATCAGGTGAAGTCTATTCACGGCACGGCGCAGCTGGTGCGCGTGCGCGAATCGATGCTGCCAGTCATCAGCCTCGAGCCGATGCTCGGCGTGCGCACCGGCGTGCTCGCGGCGGACAGTATCGCAATTGTGATCGATGTCGATGGCAAACGCGCGGCCCTGCGCGTCGACAAGCTGCTCGGACAGCAGCAGGTGGTCATCAAGAGTATCGAGGCCAACTATCGCAAAGTCCCCGGCATCGCCAGCGCAACCGTGATGGGCGATGGACGCGTCGCGCTGATCCTCGATGTCAACTCGCTGCTATGCGGATCTACCGCGACGAAGCTGCTCGACGGCGCCGTGTCGTCGGTACAGCATTAGGCGATACGCAGACGCCAATGCACGCGCCATTGATCCTGATTAATGCAGACTCGCTGCCGACATCGCGCGGCCGGTGTGCTACCCGGCATCGCGCGCGCTGCGAGCGCGCCGGACTCGAATGTAAAGGTGCGAAGTGACTCGCTTTTCGGATTGGTCGATCGGCCTCAAGTTCGCGTTGATCGCCAGCACACTGGTGTTGACGGGTTTCGCTCTGCTGTCGCTGGTGCTGAGCCTCACCATGACGCGCTACCTCGATACCGAGAACATGAGCGATCTCACCTCCGCCAATCGGCACGTGATGGATCTCGTACAAGTATTCGACGGCGCCGCTCAGCAAGACATCGTACGAGTGGCGAAACATTTCGGCGGTTATTTTCCGGAGAAAATAATCGCGCAGCGGGGCCAGACCGTGCAGATCGGGACGTTGAACACGCCGGTCCTGCGGGTCGGTGCACGCCGTATAAATATGAATTTCGACGCAGTCGATGACTTCACCGCGCACACCGGCGCAACCGCGACGGTATTCGTGCGAAGCGGCCGCGACTTCGTTCGCATATCGACGTCGTTGAAGACCGAGAACGGAGCCCGGGCGGTGGGCACCACACTCGATCACCAGCATCCCGGCTATCAGAAACTGCTCGATGGCAAAGCGTATCGCGGCCCGGCCGTTCTGTTCGGGCGGCCGTACATGACGAGCTATGAGCCGCTGCGCGACCGGGATGGGCAGGTCATCGGCGTGCTCTACGTCGGCGTCGACATCTCGCAGGATTTGCAGATGCTCAAGGACAAGATCAAATCGGTGCGATTGCGCCGAACCGGTTATTTCTACGTGCTTGACGCGCGACCCGGTGCCGGGCTTGGCACAGCGATGATTCATCCAAGCGCAGAAGGCGCCAATTTCTTGGCTTACAAGGATGCTCGCGATCAACCGTTCGTACGTGCAATGCTGGACAAAAAGGTCGGCACATTGCGCTACGTGCCGGCCGCGGCATCGGGCGCGGATACGCGCGAGAGGATTGCCGTGTACTCGTTTTTCCCGAACTGGAACTGGCTGATCGTCGGCGAGACGCCGGTCGATGAAGTCTTCGAAGTCAGCAATATTTTGCGCACCGCGTTGTTTATCGCGGCCCTGGTGATCGCCACGGCCCTCTCCGGCCTGCTCTATCTCGCGCTCAAGCGCACCGTCACCGCACCGATCAACGAAGCAGTCGGCTATGCCAAGCGCGTCGCATCGGGAGATCTATGCACGCGCAGCAGCCCCCGACAACAGGATGAAACCGGCGAGCTGTTGAGCACACTGGATGACATGGCGAACAGCTTGTCCAGCATCGTTTCCGGCGTGCGCATAGCGGCGGACTCCATCCATACCACCGCCAGTCAGCTGCGCGCAGGCAATGCCGATCTCTCGCAGCGTACCGAAGAGCAGGCGTCGAGCCTGGAACAGACCGCGGCCAGCATGGAACAGCTGACCGGCACGGTACAACAGAACAGCGAAAACGCGAGCCAGGCCAACGACCTCGCCCAACACGCGGCGACTGTTGCCGAGCGTGGCGGCCGCGTCGTCGGGCAAGTCGTGCAAACCATGAACGAGATCGACGCATCTTCGAAAAAAATTGCAGACATCATCGGCGTGATCGACGTCATCGCTTTTCAGACCAATATTCTCGCGCTCAACGCTGCGGTGGAAGCAGCGCGGGCCGGCGAACAAGGTCGCGGCTTTGCAGTGGTTGCCAGCGAAGTGCGCAGTCTCGCGTTGCGCAGCGCCGCCTCGGCAAAGGAGATCAAGCAGCTGATTTTTGAATCGGCCGAGCGCGTCAGCAGCGGATCGCGGCAGGCGGCGCAGGCCGGTGCCACCATGGAGGAGATCGTCGGTGCGGTCAAACTCGTCAGCGATCTCATGTCCGGCATCGCGGACGCATCGGCGCAGCAAAGCTCAGGCATTCAGGAGATCAATCAGACGGTGACGGTTCTGGAAGATGTCACGCAACAGAACAGCTCACTGGTAGAAGAGGCGACAACATCGAGCGAACACCTGCGGCGGCTGGCCGAGAATCTTATCGCCGCTGTGAGTGTGTTCAAGATCGCGCCGGGCGCTCGGGCGGCCGCGTCGACATCTGCAACCGGCAGCGTGGCGCGGGAGCGACGTCAATTAGCGCGCGGCGTTCTACCGTCAGCGCTGCACCCCGAGACCACGCCGATCGATGACGGCGAGTGGCACGAATTCTGAGCCGGGCTAGCCCGAATCGGAAACGCTGACCGCGGCCCCACCGGAAACCGCTAATCCGTCGTAGCGAGATTCAGATCGAGCTGAGCCGCGGCCATGCTGTTTGCACGGCTCAGCTCCGCATCGTTACGATGGGCTTCGACACCTGCGAGATATTCCGGCGTGATGTCGCCCGTAATGTAGACGCCGCTGAAGCACGACGTCTCGAAGTTGTGAACGCTCGGATTAACCGAACGGCAAGCGTCGATCAGCGCATCGAGATCCTGATAGATCAATCTGTCCGCGCCGATTTCCGCTGCGATCTCATCATCAGTGCGGTCGTTGGCGATCAGCTCCTGCGAGGTCGGCATGTCGATGCCGTAGACGTTCGGATAACGCACAGGCGGCGACGCGGATGCAAAGAACACTTTGCGCGCACCCGCGTCCCTCGCCATCTGCACGATCTCGCGGCTCGTTGTCCCGCGCACAATGGAGTCATCCACCAGCAGCACGTTCTTGCCGCGAAATTCCATTCCGATTGCGTTGAGTTTTTGCCGGACCGATTTCTTGCGTGTCGCGTGACCCGGCATGATGAATGTGCGGCCGATATAGCGATTCTTGATGAAGCCTTCGCGGTAGGGAAGCCCGAGTTGGCTAGCGAGCTCCATCGCCGAGGGCCGGCTGGAATCCGGGATCGGAATGACAACATCGATATCCAGATCGGCATGCTCGCGGCGAATCTTCTCAGCGAGGCTGACACCCATGCGCAGCCGCGTTTCATATACCGAGATGCCGTCGATTACCGAATCGGGGCGCGCGAGATAGACGAACTCGAAAATACAGGGATTTAGCGTTGCGCGTCGCGCGCACTGACGGCTGTGGAATGTGCCGTCTTCGTCGATGAAGATTGCTTCGCCCGGAGCGACGTCGCGCACGAGTTTGAAACCCAGCGTATCCAGCGCCACGCTCTCCGAGGCGACGATATATTCCACGCCGTGCGGTGTCATCGATTGACCGATGACGAGCGGACGAATGCCGAACGGATCGCGAAACGCGAGCAGGCCGTAGCCGGCGATGCTGGCTACGACGGCGTACGCACCGCGGCAGCGGCCGTGCACACCAGCCACCGCGCTGAAGATCGTAGCGGCATCCAGCTCATAGCCCTGCGAACGCGCTTGCAGCTCGTGCGCCAGCACGTTGAGCAGCACCTCGGAGTCCGAGGTCGTATTGACGTGGCGCCGATCCTCGCGAAACAGCTCGCCCTTGAGTTGTTCCGCATTGGTGAGATTGCCATTGTGTCCGAGCACGATGCCAAACGGCGAATTGACGTAGAGCGGCTGTGCTTCGGCGGAATTTTCGGCAGAACCTGCAGTGGGATAACGACAGTGCGCGATACCGACGTTGCCAGCCAAGGCGCGCATGTTTCTGGTGCGAAAAACATCGCGCACCAGCCCGCCGCCTTTGTGCATGTGAAACGTACTGCCTTCGGCGGTGACGATGCCTGCGGCGTCCTGCCCGCGGTGCTGCAGAACCAGCAGCCCATCGTAGAGCAATTGATTGACAGGAGATTGGGCGACGACGCCGATGATTCCGCACATGGTCTGTGTCCCTAGGGAAGGTCTGATCGATTCGCACACACCGCCGAATAATCGCCAGATGCTAGCAAGCGCGCGGATACGAATTGATCGGATCTTCCCTGGTTGCAGGGCCGCGTAAGTATAGTCGAAACACCGGTGCCGAACCGGAAACGTCAAGTCACTCGAAACGTATGCGTTCGGCCAGAGCTCGGGGAAGAAACGCTCGTGCATTTTTTGCAACGCCTTCCAGGGGCGGGCGCAACACGCCGTTACGCCACGCGGGTTCATGTGGAAGCGGCGTCAACCCGGCTGCCAGCATCAACGCAACCAGAATCACCAACGCACGCACCAAGCCGAACAGCACGCCCAACGCACGGTCCAGCGGACTCAGACCGGAGCTGCGAATCAGTCGCGAGATTGCATACGTCAGCAGCGCAAACAGCAACAGCGCAACGATGAATAGCAGCGCAAACGCGATGAACAACCTGACCCACGAATTCGACAGCGAGCGCGGCAGCCATTCCGCCAACATGGGTGCGAGATGGAGCGCAATCAAGAACGCGAAGATCCAGGAGGCGATCGAGAGCAACTCGCGAACCGCGCCGCGAAACAAGCTGACCAGTACCGATACGCCGGTGATCGCCAAGACCGTGTAGTCGAATGCGGTCATCGGTTGCGGTGCACCCGGGCGGCGCTCATTCTCCCTTGCGGACGATCTTGGCTTCGCCCGGTGGCAGCAGCTTCACCGCCTTCAACCGCTCGCGACCTTTCTCGGCTGCCTGAATGCTCGAATAGGGACCGACACGCACCCGCGTCTTGCCGGCCGACGGCGTTCCGATGAGCTCGGAATACGCCGGGATTTTTTCTGCCTTCAATTTCTGCAGCAGATTTTTCGCGTTGGTTGCATTGGCGAACGCGCCGACCTGAATGACATAGCCATCCTCGCTGCTCGATTTTGCCTCGACGTGCTTGGGCTCTGTCGCTGCGGCCTCCGGATCGTGCGCAGTCGCAGCGACCGCGGGCACCGGCGGCGTCGGCGCCTTGGGCGCAGGCGTTTCCGCGACCGGCGCAGGCGGCGTCGCCGCCGGTGGATTCGCTGTTGCGGGCGGCGCGGGGACGTTGTCCGCCGGCGCAGCCCCGGCAGACGGTGCACTGGCGGGCGCATCGCTTTGGCCGGGCACCGCTGGAATCTTAATGTCGATGTCTTGTTTTTGCGGCCGCGGCGTGCGGTCCAAAAACATCGGCACAAGCACTACCACGAGCAATACCAGAACGACGGCGCCGACCAGGCGGCGGCGTGCGCGTTTCTTCAGTTGCAGTTCTTCGTCGGAGATCGGTGTCTTGGCCACGATGGACAGTCTGTTTTAGTTTTAAGGTGTGCCGGCAAGTGTACGCAACGCATCTGCGACGGTATAGAAGGAGCCGAACACCAGGATTTTATCATCCGGTTGCGCATGTTCCCGCGCACGCCGTATTGCTTGGGAAATATCCGCGCAGACTGCGACCGGCCGATCGACGCCGGCGCGCTGCAGCGCCTGTTGCAAACGCGCCACATCGGCGCCGCGCACGGCTGTCAGCGGCGCGATCAACCACTCATCGATCTCGTCCATGATGGCCTCGATCACACCCTCGAGATCTTTGTCCTTGAGCATCGCGAACACGGCAATGCGGCGACCGCGGCGATCCATGCGGCGCAGATTTTCCGCAAGCCGCTGCGCAGCGTGCGGATTATGCGCGACGTCGAGTATCACCGCGGGCCTACCGGCGAGCACTTGAAACCGCCCCGGCAATTCCACCTCGACCAGCCCGCGTCGGATGGCACCCATTTCTACCGGAAGGCGCGGGCGGATCGTATCGAGGGCCGCGAGCGCAGCGGCTGCATTCGCCAGTTGGTATTCGCCGCGCAGCGCCGGCAGCGGCAAACCACTGCGCTTACCCAGCCAGTCCCAGAACTGCCATTGCGATTCGGTGCTCGTATAACCGAAATCGCGATCGATAAGATACACATCCGCGCCGATTGCGCGAGCGTGATCGAGTAGACGTGCCGGCGGATCGAGCTCGGCAACCACTGCCGGTGTGTCCGCGCGAAAGATGCCGGCTTTCTCGAAGCCGATTTCCTCGCGGGTGTGCCCCAGATAATCCATGTGATCCATGCCGATGCTGGTCACTACGGCGCAATCGGGCTCGAAGACATTGACGGCATCGAGGCGCCCGCCGAGCCCGACTTCAAGAACCGCAACATCGACCTGTGCTTCGATAAAGAGCAGGACGGCGGCCAATGTGCCGAACTCGAAATACGTCAGCGATACCGCTCCGCGCGACTGCTCGATGCGGGTAAATGCATCGACCAGCGCGTCATCGGCAATTGCAGCGCCTCCAATGCGCACGCGTTCGTTGTAGCGGAGGAGATGCGGCGAGGTGTACACGCCGACGCGATAACCCGCGCTATGCAGGAACGCCTCGAGCAATGCGCAGGTCGAGCCTTTGCCGTTGGTGCCACCGACTGTGATGATAGGAAATCTCGGCGCGAGGTCGAGGCGATCGCGCACCCGTGCAACGCGATCGAGCCCGAGATCGATCGCCGCGGGATGCAGCTGCTCGAGGTAGCGCAGCCACGCATCCAGATTTGCGTCAGCGCCCGGCGGCCGCGGCAACGACGTGTCGGTAATACTCTGAAATCCTAGCCGGCAGGTGCCCGCATCAGCAAGGTGATGAGCGATGCGAGGCGATCGCGCATTTCGCGCCGATCGACGATCATGTCGACCGCGCCGTGCTCAAGCAGAAATTCTGCGCGCTGGAAACCTTCCGGCAGCGTCTGCTTGACCGTTTGCTCGATCACGCGCGGACCGGCGAATCCGATCAACGCGCCGGGTTCTGCAATCACCACATCGCCGATCATCGCGAAGCTCGCCGATACACCGCCCATCGTCGGATCGGTCAACACGGAGATGAATGGCAGCCGCTCGGTCGCCAGCTGGGTAAGTGACGCCGTCGTCTTCGCCATCTGCATGAGCGACATCAGACCTTCCTGCATGCGCGCGCCGCCGCTTGCCGCGAAGCAGATGAATGGCATCTTCTGTTCGATCGCCGACTGCGCACCGCGAATGAAACGCTCGCCGACCACCGACCCCATCGAGCCGCCCATGAAGCGAAATTCGAATGCGGCAACCACCGCGGGGATCGTCTTGATCGCGCCTTGCATGACGATGAGCGCATCGCTCTCGCCGCTTTCCAGCGCGTCGGCTTCGAGACGATCGATGTAGCGGCGGCTATCGACGAATTTGAGAAAATCGACCGCCACGACTTCCGAGCCGATTTCGTAGCGGCCTTCGGAATCGAGCGTCATTTCCAGACGCTCGCGTGCAGTAACCCGATTGTGATGGGCGCACTTCGGGCAGACGTTCAGCGATTTCTCGAGATCCGCGCGATACAGCACGGCTTCGCAGACGTCGCACTTGATCCACAGCCCCTCGGGAACGGCTTTTTTCGCCGCGCCGGGACTGCGCTTGATCTTGGGGGGAAGCAGCTTTTGCAACCAGCTCACATCGCCTCCGGATCGAAAACGCCGCGCTTGTGCGAGGCGCTGCCGTACAAGCTTCGCGACGCGGGTTGCGTCACGCGTCCATCGCTCGGCGGATGCCGCCGAGCAGCGCCTTGATGTTCGGTATCACGCGATCGGCGGCGGAACTTTCGATTTCCTGCACCAGCCTGCTGCCGATGACTACCGCATCGGCAAGCTGCGAAACTGCGTGTGCCGTAGCGCCGTCACGGATGCCGAAGCCTACACCGATCGGCAGGTCGATGCGCGAGCGCAGCCGCGGAATGCGCTCGCCGAGATCGCCCAGATCGATGGTATTGGCACCGGTCACGCCCTTGAGCGAGACGTAGTAGATGTAACCGCTCGCGGCCTGCCCGACTTTACTGATGCGGTCGTCGTCGGACGTGGGCGAGAGCAAGAAGATGCTGTCGATCGCGCGCTGCTTGAGCGCTGCGGCGAGCTGCAGGCTTTCCTCCGGCGGATAGTCGACCACGAGAACGCCGTCGACACCGGCTTGCGCTGAACTCTGCGCAAACACGTCGTATCCCATCGCCTCGATCGGATTTGCGTAACCCATCAGCACCACCGGTGTCGCGTTATCGGTCTCGCGGAATTGCGTGACTGCTTTAAGCACAACGACCAGACTGGTCCCGCGCTTGAGTGCGCGCTCGCTGGAGCGCTGGATGGTGGGACCATCTGCCATCGGATCGGAAAACGGGACCCCGAGCTCGATGATGTCCGCGCCGGACTCGACCAGAGCATGCATCAACGGCACGGTCATCGCAGGTTCCGGATCGCCCGCGGTGATGAAAGGGATCAGCGCTTTGCGCCTGGCGGCTTTGAGTTTTGCGAAAGTAGATTGGATCCGCGACATGAAGAAGGCTTAAATCAGCGCATGCAAATATAGGCGCTCGCCACGATGCGGGCGTGAGCGTGTTTTTTTGTTGTTATCACAGCTCGATGCCGGAGCGTTCAGCCACGGTGTGCATGTCCTTGTCCCCGCGTCCGGAGAGATTCACCAGCAAAACGTTATCGCGGCCCATGTCGGGTGCGATCTGCATCGCATACGCCAGCGCATGGCTCGACTCGAGCGCCGGCATGATGCCTTCGAAACGGCACAGTGCATGAAACGCCTTGAGTGCATCGTCATCGGTGCAAGCAACGTATTCGGCACGGCCATTGTCTTTCAGCCAGGAATGTTCTGGGCCGACGCCGGGATAGTCTAGGCCTGCCGAGATCGAATGCGTCTCGATGATCTGCCCGTCCGCATCTTGCAGTAGATAAGTGCGATTGCCATGCAGCACGCCGGGACGCCCCGCGCACAGCGTGGCCGCGTGCTGTCCGGTTGCGATGCCTCTGCCCGCCGCCTCGACGCCGATCAGACGTACGGACGTATCTTGGATATATGCGTAGAACGCACCCATCGCATTCGAGCCGCCGCCGACGCACGCCAGAATCGCATCGGGCTGACGACCAATCACTTCCGGCATCTGCGTGCGCAATTCTTTGCCGACCACTGCGTTGAAGTCGCGCACCATGATTGGATACGGATGCGGGCCTGCGACGGTGCCGATGATGTAGAACGTGTCCTCAACGTTGGTCACCCAATCGCGCATCGCTTCGTTCAGCGCATCCTTCAGCGTCTTCGAACCGCTTTCCACCGGCACGACCGACGCGCCCAGAAGCTTCATGCGATAGACATTGAGCGCCTGCCGCTTGATGTCCTCCGAGCCCATGTAGACGACGCATTCCATGCCGAAGCGCGCAGCGACAGTTGCCGCCGCGACCCCATGCTGGCCGGCGCCGGTCTCGGCGATCACGCGCTTTTTGCCCATGCGGCGCGCGAGCAGCGCCTGCCCGATGGTGTTGTTGATCTTGTGCGCACCGGTGTGATTTAGATCTTCGCGCTTGAGCCAGATCTGCGCGCCGCCCAGATGCTCCGACAAACGCTTCGCGTGATACACCGGGCTCGGGCGGCCGACGTAATGCTTCAACTCGCTGGCGAATTCGGCTTGGAATTGCGCGTCGTCGCGCACCGCGAAGTATTCGTGCTTGAGCTCGTCCAGCGCATGGATCAAGGTTTCGGCGACGAACACGCCGCCATAGGGACCGAAGTGGCCGGTGGCGTCGGGCAGGTCGTAGACTTTGCCGGCGTCATACATCTGCATTGCGAGCTCCTCGTATGAAAGCGGTTATCCGATCCGCGTCCTTGATCCCTTTGGCGCGCTCCACACCGCTGCTGACATCCACCGCCCACGGTCGCACCGTGCGGATGGCGGTTTCCACATTGTCCGGCGTCAACCCGCCCGCCAGCACGATCGGCAGCGGCAGACTGCGCGGGATAGCGGTCCAATCCAGCGCCTGCCCGGTGCCGCCGTGTACGCCTTCGACGAATGCGTCGAGCAGCAAACCCTTGGCCGAGCTGTAGCGAGCCGCGTAGTGTAGCAAATCCGCACCCCTCTCCATCCGTACGGCCTTGATGTAGGGCTTACCGAACGACGCACAGAATTCCGGCGCTTCATCGCCGTGAAACTGCAGCAGCTGCAACGGAGCCTGGTCGAGGATCTCGCGCACAGCGTCGACGCTGTGATTGACAAACAGCCCGACGGCGGTAATAAACGGCGGCAGTCGTTCGATGATTTCGCGTGCCCGCACCGGATCGACTGCCCGCGGGCTGCCGGTGTAGAACACGAAGCCGACCGCATGCGCGCCTGCGTGCGCGGCGGCCAGCGCATCTTCTACTCGGGTGATCCCACAGATCTTGACGGCGGTTGCCACAGCGAAAGCTTATGAGAAGACGATGTTATTTAGACTTGCGCTCAAAAAGGCATCGGAGGGCAGACGTTTCGGCGCAGAGGGCAGTCCCCAGACCGGGTCGTATTCTACTGCGGTGAGGTAGAGGCCGTTGGGCGAGAACGTCGCCGAAGCCTGCGTGCGGTCGCGGGTTTCGATGACATCGCGCAGCCACGCCGGCGATTGCGTGCCATCGCCGACGCTGAGCAGACAGCCCACCAGGTTGCGCACCATGTGTTGCAAAAACGCGTCGGCGCGAAACTCGAACAGCACCAGATCGCCGTGACGCTCGACATGCGCTCGATGGATTTGTTTGACCGGCGACATCGCCTGACACTGCGCCGCACGAAACGCGGTGAAGTCATGGCGGCCGAGCAGATGCCGCGTTGCCTGCTCCATGCGTTCGACATCGAGCGGCTTGTGGTACCAGCCGACACGGCCGTGATGCACACCGGGCCGCTGCGGACGATTGAGCAACAGATAGGTGTAAGCACGCGCGATGGCTCGGTTGCGTGCATGAAACGCATCGCCCACCACACGCGCCCACTGCACCGAGATCGTCCACGGCAGCAGCGCATTGACGCCGCGCACCCACGCGGTCAGCGGACGTTCGGCAATCGTATCGAAATGAATGATCTGGCTAAGCGCATGCACTCCGGCATCGGTGCGCCCGGCGCAGTGCGATTGCACCGGATGCGCAGCCATGGTCGACAACGCGGCATCGACGGCGTCCTGCAACGAGCCTCCGGCCGGCTGCTTTTGCCAGCCGCAAAAGCCGCTACCGTCGTATTCGATTGAGAGTGCGATTCGCATGCGGCGCGCCGGGCAGGTTGCGCAAATGAAGTGGGCGCGGTCTCCCACGCCCATCTTTGGTTAGAAGACGCTAAGTCTAACTCAGCGCCTGCAGCACCTTTTCCGCAGCAGCTTTCTGTGTCGCATCGCCCTCGGCCATCACCTCGCGCAGAATTTCGCGGGCACCTTCTTTGTCGCCCATTTCCTGATACGCCTTGGCCAGATCGAATTTGGTTTGCACGTCGTACCAGTGATCTTCACGCGCGCCGCCTTCGGTCGCGGTGCCCGGGTCGCCGCCGAGGTCGAGGCTAATCCCGGACAGATCGATCTCGGGAATCGACGGTCCAGATTGGCCGAGATCGAGCACCGGTTCGGACTTGCCGGTCGGGCCGGAGCCCAGCGAGATGTCATCGATATCGAAATCCGAGCCGTCTTCCCCATGCAAGCCGATCGTCCCGGTTTCGGTTTCATCGAGCTTGAAATCGAAGTCGACCGAATCGGCTTTCTCGAATTCGGAGTGGGTCTGCGTTTCATTCTCGTCCGGCGTATCCAGGCGGAAATCCATCGGCGCGATCTGCGTGGTGTCGCCGCCGCTGAACGTTCCCAAATCGAAATCGGTGTTGGATGCGGCGCGCTGCGCACCGGTGGCGTGACTGTCGAGATCGAGATCGACCGCGGTCGGTCCCGCCGGGCTGTCCAGGTGGCCCAGATCGATATCGGTTTGCGTACCGGCCGCTTGCCCATCGTCAATGCTCACGTTCAGGTCCACGCGAGTGTTGACGGCATTCGCATTAGCGTGTGCGAAACGACGGCCGAAGCCGGCGTCGATATCGGTCAATGTGCCGATTTCTGGATTCGGCTCCAGTGCATCGACCTGGAAGTCCAATGTCTTGTCCGTGGCTGCTGCCGCTGCGGCGGCAGCAGCTGCGGCTTCGGCGCCGGTCGGCTTGCCTGCGATGTAGCGTGGGTTGGCCGGATCGAGCTGATAGCCCAAGCGCGCGGCCTGGTGCCAGAGATCGCCTTTGCCGCCGGTGCTGGTGTGCAAGTCGCGCGCGACCGCTTCGAACGCTGCAACATCCTTGCGCTTGGCGTAGATCTCCAACAACTTCAGCTGAATCTCCGGCTTGCGCGAGCTGCTGTGCAGCGCTTCTTTGAGAATTTCTTCGGCTTGATTATCGCGGCCGTACGCTAGATAGATCTCAGCTTCGGCGAGCGGATCGACTTCTTCTGCTATCTGCGCCTGCGCCGCGCGCGCTGCAGCGGCCATCGCGCCTGCAGTATCGGTGCCGGTCGCCGCAAACGACCCTACGTCAGAAGTTTTTTTTTCTGCCTCGAGTTCGTCGTCTTCAGTGACTGCGCGTCGGCTCTGCACCATGCGATAGGCGAGGAAGCCCAGCACCGCCAGCACGCCAACCCCTGCGGCCAGATACATCGGTTCGGACAGTGCTTGATCGATGAAGCTCTGCGGTGGCGGCTCGGGCGCCTGCACAATCCGCGGACGTGGACGCGGCGCAGGACGGGCGGGAGCTGACAGACCTGTGTCGGGTTGCGTGCCCGATGTCGCCATCGGACCTGTCGTCGGCACGGGAGACGGCGCAGGGGTAATCGACGGCGTCGGGCTCGGCGCCGGCGCAGATGTCGGCGGCGTGATGATCGGCGTCGCAGGCGCGGCGGCTTCCGGCTTCGGCTGCATCGGCTGCGGCGGGCTGGCAGACTTTTGCGCATCCGCCATGCTCTTGCTCTTGAGCTCGGTCAGCGACTGCAAATCCTTCACGGTCTTTTCCAGCTTGGCGATGCGCTCGTTCGCTTCGCGCACGGTCTTGTCGCGCGCGGCTACCTCTTCTTCCAGCGCGCGCACGCGTTCCTGCGCAGCTTTGCCGCCGCCGGGCGCTTCGCCCTTCGACAGCTTCAGGACTTCTTTCGGCTCGGTTGCCGGGGGAAGGCTTTTGTCCGCCATCGGACCTGTTACGCGTCCCGCGGAGGACTGGCCCGATTCGTCCGGTGCAGCGCTGGTATCGCCGGACGCCGATGCCAGCCGCTCACGAAACGCATTGAAATCTGCCGTCTGCAAACGCACTTCCTTGTGCGCATCTTTGGGCGAGACCGCAGAGGCTTCGCCGGCGTCGGGCACGGTTAGTACCTTGCCGGTCTTCATGCGATTCATGTTGCCGCTGAATGCGCTTTTGTTCGACCGATATAGCAGCACGAGCATTTGTTCCAGCGTGACATCGCTGGTCTTATATTGCTTGGCGATCTTGGTCAGCGTATCGCCGCGCTTGACCGGGCCGTACGAATCGGCCTTCGGCGCCGCGGACTTTTCTGCTTTGGTGCCCTCTTCGGTCCCCGCCGTGGTCAGCGCGGAAGGTGCCGGCCCCGCAGGGGTTTCGATAGAGCCCGCCGATGACCCCGGCGATTCCGTCGTCTTCGGCTGCATCTCGCTGCCGAGCTTGGTTTCTACTTGCGGCTCAGGCGCCGGCGGCGCAGGTTGCGCTGCTGGCGGAGTCGAAGTTGCGGGCGGTGCCGAGGCGAACGCCGGCGGGTCGAGCAGTGCGGTGTACGCACGCAGAATTTTGCCGCCGGTCCAGTTCAACTCGACCAGCAAATCGACGAACGGCTCTGAGATCGGCGCTGTGCTGGTGACACGCAGGAACGCTCCCCCGCTGGAGCGCTGCTCCACAGACATTTGCAGGCCGAGACTCGGTGAGGGGTACGGTAGATTGGACTGGATGTATGCATCGGGAGACGCGAGGTGCGCGACGAGCGTTTCCACCTCGCCTTTCTCGACTGAAACAACGTCGATCTCAGCGCTTAACGGCTCGCCCAGATGCGATAGTACGGTTAGCTTTCCCAGGCCTGCGGCGTGCGCCGCACCAGCCAGGAACAGC